>JACMLI010000056.1 GCA_014379705.1 Gemmatimonadaceae bacterium | reverse complement strand
CGGCCGGTCCGTCGCGATGACTTCGACGCGAAGGTCGTAGAGGGTGAATTGGTCGGGCATTGGGGACGGGTGGACGGGATGGACGGGGTGGACGAGATGGACGAGATGGACGAGATGGACGAGGTAGAGAAAAGCATCGCAGTATCAAGAGGACAGATACGACAGTCCCCCCTCACGCATCCCTACTATCTCGTCCATCTCGTCCATCTCGTCTATACGTCTAAGAAGCTCCATTCCTTCGAAAAGGGGATCCGGCTCATCAGCACCGTGCGATCGGCGAGCACCACGAGACGGTCGCTCGGGTTGATGCCGATGCCCGACTTCGCGTCGTACAGCCCCGGTTCGACCGAAAACGTCATCCCCGCCTCCACCACTGTGTCGTCTCCCAGGGCGAGGAACGGCGGCTGGTGGCCGACGAAGTTCTGGCCCTGCCCGTGGCCCGGGCGGTGGTAGATGAACTCCTGCATGCCCTGTTTCACCTGGTACTCGTGCACCTTGTACGCGATCTCCGAGCACACGGCACCTGGCTTCGTCTCCTCCACGATCATTTGCACGGTGTCCGCAACGACCTGCCACATCGTGTCATGCTGTGGCGTCGACGGCAACAGGATGTAGTTGCGGTATCCCTCGCCACCGTAGCCGCCTAACAGGATGTCGCAGTTCACGTACAGCGGCTGGCCGCGCTCGACCTTCGCGTGAAAGAACTGGTTGGGGTGCGGGTACGCCGTGGCGACGCCGGTGCGCACGTAGTTGCCCGTTACCTCCATGCCGACCGCGCTGTGTGGTTTCCCGTCGCGCTTCACGTCGCGCATCATGAGGTTGATGCCGTACGACGAGAGCGCCTGCCCGATCTGGTAGTCCGTGGTGCTGGTGCCGTGTTCGAGGATGTAATCGCGCGCGAACGCGTGCACCTTGTCGAAGTAGCGATACGCGCGCTGCGTGAGCGCGATCTCCTCGGGGGTCTTTATCACCTGCAGCTGCAGGCACTCGCCGGAGATGTCGATCGCACGCGCCGAGGGCAGCACGCGGCTCCAGGTGCGCTGTGCCGACGGCCCCAGCTCGCGGTCGAGGGCGATCGTCTTGTCGCCGAGTCCGCGCGCCTTGAGCTTGCCGAGCACCCACTCCCAGAGGTCGACGCGGTTGCCGCGCGCCAGCTGTCCCTTGTTTGGGAATCCGCCTTCGGCGTGCGGGTAGCAGAAGTAGTAGTCGTTCTCCGTGCACCACCACGACGTGATGAGGTCGCGGTCGATGGCCGGGGAGAACCAGTAGATCGTGTCGGCTTCGTTCACCGGCAGGAGCGCCCACGTAGTGCGCTCGCCGCTTCCCCGGAAGCACCCGCTGAAGTAGACGAGGTTCACGTCCAACTGCAGGAGCACGGCATCGGCGCCGCGTGCCTTTGCCCGTTCGCGAAGGATGCGAGATCGCTCCTTGTACCAGCTGAGCGGCAGTCGATCGACGCCGACCGGCGCAGGCGTCGGATGCCGCGGATTGTTGACGAGGAGGCGCTCGGACCCTGAGGGTTGCGCCTCAGTCGATTCGGCGGCGAGGGACTCGGCGGCCACCGATGCGGCGGCGATCGAGAGTCCCATGTTACGAACGAAGTCGCGTCGGGAGCGCATGGCGTGTCGTGGGTGAGCGTCAGGGACGACTGAAAACGGCTCCGTGCGGTCGGCCGCTGGCATTGCCGCCATGCGGCCAGGTCTTGCCCGTCATCACGAAGCCGGCGACGGTGTCACCGGGCGCGCGAAAGCGTTCATCGAGCGCGAGGGCGCCGGTGGTCGAGTCGAAACGCGCGATCACGACGCGATCCTCCATGGCGCCGTACCCCGTGATGACGACGCGACGCCGATCCGGTGAGATCGAGATCCAGTGCGGGACGTCGTCCGTGCCTAACGTCACCCGGCTGACCTCGCGCGGGGCGGCAGGGTCACTGATGTCGAGGCTGACGACGGCACTCCAGGCCGGGACCGTGACGAGGTAGTAGTGCCCCGCGATGACGGGGATCGCGCAGTATTCGTCCTTCTTGCGCGGGAAGGACGAGACCAGCGTCGCCGATGGTGATTCGCCGTCGAGACCGTCGACCAGATACAGGCCACAGTTGAACGTCGAGACGAGCAGCCGTCGTCCGTCGGCAAGCAGCCGCGGTTCCGCCGTGAGCATGCCCTCGTCACCAAGGGCACCCTGCGGGAGGGTGATCGTCTTGAGCAGCGTGAGGTCGGAGAGCCGCCACACCTGCAGCTGGGCCGACGCGGGCGAGTCGCCGTTCATGTCGGTGGTCGTCGTCACGATCCTGTCGAGGGCGGGAACGACACCGCCGCTGTAGACCCGCGTCGCGGGGTCGAGGCCTGGCGCGTTCGCCGAGCGGGAACGCACGACCTGACCGGCGGGGGTGAGCTCGACCAGCCCGCCCGGCGTCATGCCTTTCTCCCCGTGCTGCATCTGGAAGGTCGCGAGCACGTTGCCGTTAGGCAGGCGGAGGAAGGAATGCGGGTGACCGTAGCCCTCGAGGTCCCCGAACTCTCCTGCCAGCGCGGGATGCGTGGGGTCGGTGAGGTTGAAGATGAAGCTCTTCCCCGAGGCAAACCCGTTGGCGAAGAGGCGCCCGTCCGCGGGGATCTCGTGTTCGGTGTGATGCGGCCCGTTCTTCAAGCCGGGGACCGGGAGCGTGGTGACAACATCGCCGTAGCGCGTCGAGTCCTCGGTGACGTCGAGGACCGCCAGGAAGTCGGGCTGCGTGGTGTCGGCCGACGCCGTCCACACGTAGAGGTACTCTTTCGGCGCAGGCGCTGCCGTTTCGGAGCGAGGCGCGCATGCCAGCATGGAGAGGGCGCTGGCGGTGCAGATGGTGGCGCGCGTGAAGGGTTGCACGGGACCTCGGGAGGGTTCTTGCACGGGAGGGCGCCACCACGCATGGCGCGCAGTCGCAGCGATCCCGCGGGATCACCTCGCCTGGCACGAAGCTACGCGGCCCGACCGTCCGCGCCAGTCGACGCCGACACCATCACGTCGCGAGCGCCTTGAACATCACCAACGCGTCAACATAGCCGCGCGCAGGATGCAGGAATGCCCCCGGCAGCCGCCCGACGATTGCGAATCCCAGCCGCTGCCACAGCGCCACGGCGCGTTCATTCGTGGAGACCACGAAGTTGAATTGCATCGCCCGAAAGCCCATCCCAACGGCTTCAGCCTGTGAATGCTCGCACATGGCGGCAGCGACTCCCCGACCCTGCGCGGCAGCGGCGACCACGTACCCACAATTGCACACGTGCGACCCGCCGCCCGCCTGGTTCGGCTTCACGAAGTACGTCCCGAGGATCTCGTCGTTCTCGTCACACGCAACGTATGTCGCCCGGGGCACGTCGATCCATGCGCGGCGAATCTCCTCCTCGCTGCTGTCCCGCGGGAACGTGTAGGTGTCCCCTGCGGCGAACGTTGCGTGGAGGATGCGCCACGTCGCCGGCCAGTCGGCGTCGCTGATGTTGCGGATCGTGAGAGCCATCGCTGCCTGGGAACCTACGAAGCCACTGCGCTGGCGCCAGTCGTGAGGCTCACGGCGTTCTCGGCGTGCCGTCCGCCCATCGCGGCACAACCACGATGAACTCCCCCCGCTCCGAACGCGCTGACGGCACCTGGAACACCCCAGCCATCGACCCTGCACGAGCGAACCCGAGATCGCGTCCCGTCTCCTCGGGCGTGTAGATCATGATGTGCGGATGCCAGGCGCCCACGCGCACTCCGTCCGCATCGGGAGAGGAGAACAGCACCTGTCGTGGCGACATCATGTACGCGAGGGCCATGCGGCCGGGGAGCCGCAGCGTACCGTCCTTGTATGCCGTTGCGACCGCACGCTTGATCGAGTCCTCCGAGACCCCAACGCTGCGAAGCCGGACCTCCATCAACTCGCGCTGCATCGCCGTCCGCGCGGCCTCGGCGTTGAAGCAGATGGGATAGAGGCTTCCTTCGTGCAGGTCGCGAGCCACCGTGCACCCCGCGCCGGTGGTGCCGCGCTTCACGTGGCGGATGACCCCTGCACTCACCACAAAGACGTCCGCGGAATCGGTGAGCTCTCGCGGGGCCGCCGTCAGCGCGAGGGCGATCTCGATGCTGTCGGCGAGTGGAACCGGGACCACGGGATAGCGGGGGCCCTGGGCCGCAGCTCGCTCGCCGGTCAGGAGGAGGCTCACGCACAGCAGCATGGGACGCATAGGCACTCGGCAGTTGGTCGACGCATCAAGAGAATAGCGCCGACCGGTCCGCGTGTGTCAGGTGACACGAGGAGCGCCTCGTTCGGGACGACCAGTTCTGTGCAGTGCCGAGTTGCCACGCCGCGCTTGTCAGGCGCCCGGCTTGCTCCCTGCTGGAGGCGTGCCTGCAGCCGTGACGACGAGCGTGCGCGTCATACCCGCCATCTTGTGCGATCCTTCGGCCAGCGGGCAGAAGACCTCGTAGGTGCCAGCCTTGAGGCTCAGCGTCAGCGTTCCGGTTTCCTTCACCGCGATCTGGCGCGTGCCCTTGTCGACGCCTTCGCCAGTGACGTGCACGGCATGACTCATCGCGCCAGTGTTCCTGATCTGGAAAGTCACCGGGCCAGCCGGCACCGTGTCGCGCGAAAGGCGCATCTTCCACTCGGAGAGCGTCACCGAAACGTCCTGCGCAGACGCAGCGGACGAGGCGGTCGCGAGCGCGGCGAGAAGCAGGATGCGTTTCATGGCAGTGTATCCGATGAAGAGGGTGTGGTTCGTCGTCCACAGCGTTCGTTCGCGGATAATAGCACCCGGCGAAGGTGCGGGCCGCGGCTCTGGTTCGGGTTCAACGGGGATCCGGTCCCTTCACTTCGTTGCGAAAGGCACCGATCTCCCACGCCGTGTCCACGAACTCGTGCTCACGGCAGAGGTCGGGAAAGGGGCCCGATCCCAGCGGTACTTTCGTCGGATGGATGCTGATGGTGTCGATCGGCATCGGCTGACCGTCACGATTGCGCAGTTGGAGCTGTTGATCGGGGGGAAGGCCAAGCGCTTCCTCGGGGCTCAGCTGCCTCAGGTTCACGGGGCCCGGATTGGGCATGCCAGTGAAGCGAGTGATGAAGACCGCGCCACCCATGAAGTCGGGAGCCGTTGTCTGCGTCAGGTGGCCGATGTCGGTGAACGCCGCGGTCGGACGCAGCAGTCCGTACAGCCCGTCCGGTGGCTCCTTGGGAATGCGGACGACGATGTCACCGAGATGCTCGCCACCGCGCCAGAGGGACCAGGTCATCGCGAGCCAGCCTCTTCGACTGTATCGACCGAGGCGCCGGACGCGCCGGATGCGCTGCGCAGCGTGAACACCGTGATCTCCGGTCGGACACCGAAGCGCGCACGAACAAGATGTCCAATGCCTCGATTGATGTACAGCGTGCGTTGTGCGTCCACCGTGACCGCACCGGCGACGTACCGTCGATTCTGCACAGGCAGGAGCGGGGGCGGCAGGAACGGCGCCTTGCACTGCCCGCCGTGGGTATGACCTGCCAGCATCCACCCCCGATAATTTCCCCACGTCGCCTGATCCGCCGCATCCGGATTGTGGACCAGCACCACCGTGGCTGCACTCTGTCGTTTGCCGAGCGCCACCGCGGGGTCGGAGCGCCTTGCCCAGAGATCATCGACGCCGATGATGTCGAGGCCGGCCACGTCGTACCGCTCGTTCCGGAGCATGCGCACGCCTGCCTGTTCCGCCTCCGCGACGACCCGCTCCGCCACGTCGGGCTCGCTCCAGTTGCGTCCGTAGTCGTGGTTGCCGAGGATGCCGACGGTGGCGAGGCGCCCGCGTGGCACGTGGGCGAGGACCCCGCCCAGCTGCGTGAACTGCTCCGCCCCCCGATCGGTGCGATGCGTGAGGAAGTCACCCGTGATCGCGACGATGTCGGGCGCGAGCGCGCGGGCCCGATCGAACGCCTCGATCACGTATGCGTCACTCACCCGCGGTCCCACATGCAAGTCGCTCAACTGCACGAGCCGAGCCCCCTCGAGTCCGACCGGCAGTGCCTCGAGTACGAGCTCGCGCTCGACGACCTCGATCCAGTGAGGTTCAAACCCGATCGCGTAGCCGAACGTACCCAGCGAGGACGCCGCGACGGCCAGGCCGCCACGCTTCAGGAACTGTCGACGATGCACAGGTGCTCCGAGCCTCACGTGTGACTCGATCGCGACCTGTGACGGGCGCGAGGTCATGACTGCGAGCGTACGGCGACACCTGCCGCATGTCAATCGCGCGCGCCGTCACGCACGATGGGGAGTCGCTGCGGCATCAGTTGCCCCTGGACGAACTTCCACTGATGCGAGAGGATCGCCGACGCCGGCTGTGCGACCGTGAGCATCGCGCGCGGGTCCCGCGCCGCCCGCATCGTCACGCGCCCGCCGGTGACGACCGCCAGCTGCATGAACTCCGAGCTCCCGACCAGCGATTCCTCGGGTATGCGCAGCCTGGTGACCGCCCCCGCCTCGACGCGGCCGAGCAACCACTCGCGCCTGGCGCCGATGAGGTACACGTGGACGTATTCGCGCGCGTCGTTGTCGAACCGGAGGGCCACCGATCCGCGGTCGGTCAGCGCCGGTGGATCCCCTGCGTGCCGCGACGCCCCCCGGAAGCAGGCGGCCGGTGCGAGGGTCAGGGTCAATGTGACGGCGATTGAAACGAGGGTGCGCGTCCGTGGCGTAGTCATCTCAGTCTCCATGCGGGGAACGGGCGCGTTCGGCGCCTCACCCCATAGCGCGCAGAACGGCGGGAAACCCACTCACGGGTTCCTGCTGTCCCATGGGCACCCCTACTCCCGACTTATGCCCATCACGCCGCCTGAAGTCGCCTCGCCTCCCCTGCCAGCCTCACCGGCGGCGGGCCCCGACGCGCACGCCGTGACGGAAGCGTTGCGTGCGTGGGGGGCCGGGGACACTCAGGCGAGTGACTCGCTCGTGCGCCTCGTGTACGCCGAGCTTCGCCGGCAGGCCCAGCTCGCGCTGCGCCGCGAGGGACCGGGTCACACGCTTCAGCCCACCGCGCTCGTGCACGAGGCGTGGCTCCGGCTCGGCGACCAGCCCGACGCCCGATGGGAAAGTCGCTCGCAGTTCTTCGCCATCGCCGCCCAGATGATGCGTCGCGTGTTGCTCGACTACGCCCGTACTCGACTCGCACTCAAGCGCGGAGGGGGTGCCGTGCAGGTCTCGCTGGGCGACGCCGAAGGAGCGCAACACCCCGACGGCATGGATACGGTCGACCTGATCGCCCTCGACGACGCCCTCACGCGACTCGCCGCCATGGATCCGCAGAAGGCACGGCTCGTGGACCTGCGCTACTTCGCAGGCTTGAGCATCCCCGAGGCCGCAGCAGTACTCGGCATTTCGCAGGCGACGGTCGGGCGCGAGTGGGTCATCGCGCGCATGTGGCTCCGCCGAGAACTCGAGGCATGAACACCCCGGCATCGGACGCCCAAGCGGCGGCCCCGTCGCCACCCATGTCGCCGGGGCGCTGGCGCCGGGTGGACGCAATCCTGAAGGCCGCGCTTCCCTGCGAGCCGGAGCAACGCGATGCCTTCGTCGTGGAGGCGTGCGACGGCGACGAGGAGTTGCGGCGCGAGGTCATGTCGCTCCTCGCCGCACACGATTCCCTTGGCGACGGCTTCCTCGAGCGACCCGCCGCCGAAGCACTCGGCGTCCCAGCCCCGCTGGTCGAGCGACTCACGAAGGCGCTCGCAGGCCGATATCAGATCGAACGCGAGCTCGCCCATGGCGGCATGGCCACCGTGTACCTCGCGCGCGACCTGCGCCACGAGCGCCGCGTCGCCATCAAGGTGCTGCGCGAGGAACTGGCGGCGGCCGTGGGCGCCGAGCGATTCCTCGCGGAGATCCGCGTCACCGCGTCGCTGCAGCACCCGCACATCCTCCCGTTGTTCGACTCCGGCAACGCGAACGGTGTGTTGTGGTACGTCATGCCCTTTGTCGAGGGCGAGACCCTGCGCGCGCGGCTTGCACGGGAGGGGCGACTGCCCGTGGACGTCGCGCTGGCACTCGTGCGCGAAATGGCCGATGCCCTCGGGTACGCGCATGGCCATGGCGTTGTGCATCGCGACGTCAAGCCGGAGAACGTCCTGCTGCAGGGCGGCCATGCGCTGGTAGGCGACTTCGGCATCGCGCTCGCCCTCGAGCACGCCGGGGGCGAGCGCCTGACGCGGACGGGCATCACCATCGGCACGCCGCAATACATGGCGCCGGAACAGCTGACCGGCGGTCGCGCGATCGATGCGCGCACCGACGTCTACGCGCTCGGCGCGGTGCTGCACGAGATGCTCG
>JACMLI010000439.1 GCA_014379705.1 Gemmatimonadaceae bacterium | reverse complement strand
GCGACGCCAAGGCGACGCTGCCGGTGCAGGTGGTCGCCACGCCAATCGGCTCGATAGAGCTGACGCCGGCGACGACGCGCGTTCGGCAGGGTGACGTCGTGCGCTTCGCGACGACGGTGAAGGACCGGGCGGGCGCGCGCATCGCCGGCCTAACGCCAAGCTGGACGTTCGCGCCAGGACAGGGACTGATCGATGCCGAGGGCGCGTTCGTCGCCTATGAGCCGGGGGAGTACACGGTGACGGCGAGCTTCGGCACGCGCACCGCGGATGCGGTGGTGCGCGTCGAGCCGCGGGATGTTCGCCGGCCGCTCTCCGTCGTCGGGCGTCTCCCGCGGTCGCGCTTCAACACCGAGGAAGTCTGGATCCACCCGAACGGCAAGTACGCGTATCTGGGATCGGGCGGCGGTGGCGACGTGATGTACACGATCGACATCAGCGACCCGGCGAAGCCATGGGTCACGGATTCTATCGTCGCGAACACGCGTCGTGTGAACGACATCATGACGACTCCCGATGGGAAGTTCATGGTGTTCACTCGCGAGGGGGCGATGGACCGCAAGAACGGCATCGTCATCGCGTCGACGGAGGATCCCGCGCATCCGAAGCCGATCTCGGAGTTCACCGATGGCGTCACCAGCGGCGTCCACTCGGCATTCATCTACAAGGATCCGAAGCACGGCACGCATGTCTTCCTCACCAACGACGGCACCGGTGCACTGCATGTCATCAACATCGATGACCCGTACAAGCCGAGGGAAGTCGCGCAGTGGCGCACCGAGGGTCGTCCGGATGCGGGCCGCACCCTGCACGATATCGACGTCCAGAATGGAATGCTGTACGCGAGCTACTGGAACGATGGGCTCGTGATTCTCGATGTCGGCAACGGGATGAAAGGCGGCACGCCGTCGAACCCGCAGTTCGTATCGCAGTTCAAGTACGATCTCGACGCGCTGTATCGCGATGTCGCGGCGACGGGTGGCCCCGGCTTCATCCGCGGAACGCACACGGCGTGGCGGCACCGCGACTACGTGATCATCGCCGACGAGGTGTTTCCGGCATCGAGCGTGAAGGGGGCGAAGGACGAATCGGCCGGGCGGGCGTACGGGCGGCTGCAAGTCGTGGACATCAGCGACATCACGAAGCCGAAATCGGTCGCGTGGTACGAGCCGGAATACGGCGGCGTGCACAACGTGTGGGTCGCGGGGGACACGCTCTACCTCGGCGCCTACAACGGCGGCTTCCACGCCTTCGACATCTCCGGCGAGCTGCGGGGTGACCTGCGCGCCCAGGGGCGCGAGATCGCGAACCTGCTGACCGCCGACCGTGAGGGCACCATGCCTAACGCCACAATGACGTGGGGCGTGGTGGTGAAGGATGGGCTGGCGTACGTGAACGACATGCGCAACGGGCTGTGGATCGTGAGGATTGAGCCGCGAGTGCTTACTCCATAGACCGGCATCGAGGGGTCCCGGGGTCTGGGGATCGAGGGTGGCAAGGGCGGCGCTGCTTTGCGGCCGCCGCCTCATCAGATGAGCAAACGGCTGCGCGGTGCGCAGCTGTTTGCCTTTCCACCCCTGATCCCGGACCCCGGATCCCGGACCCCTTACCGCGCCGACTCCCCCGCGTTACGCGCCGCCTTCCTGCACTCGGGCCACGCTCTCGCCTGTCCCGTCTGGGGATCCGGGGGCAACGGGTCGAGTCGGTCTCGAGGCATCGTCGCGGGATCCTCGGCTGCCTGGTAGGCGAGCGCGGCGATCAGGGTCGCGTTGCTGCGCAAGTCGTCGAACACGATCTTGTCGTACGTGTCGCGGTTCGTGTGCCAGGTCGTTAGGCCGTAGTCCCAGCTCAGGGAGCCGAGCCCGAACGCTGGC
>JACMLI010000438.1 GCA_014379705.1 Gemmatimonadaceae bacterium | reverse complement strand
GGTGGGCGGGCGATCGTCGTGTTCGTGGTGATGCTCGCCGGCATCTCGACGTTGACGGCGCTCATCGCGCCTCCGATCTACAGCCTGCTCACCGTGGAACCCGAAGCGGCCGCACGCCTGAGGGAGTCAGTGGCGGGGAGTGCCACGACGGTGCCCGACCTCCCCGGCTTCGGGGCCTGGCTCACGAGCCTGGTGCCGGTGAACCCGGTGAAGGCCGCCGTCGACGGGGCGATGCTTCCCCTCATCGTCTTCACCCTGGCCTTCGCGTTCGCCATGCGGTTCCTCGCCGATCGCGAGCGGCTCCCGCTCATGGCGTTCTTCCGCGGGGTGTCGGAAGCGATGCTGGTGCTCGTGCGATGGGTGCTCTGGCTCGCTCCGGTGGGCATCGGGGCCCTCGCGTTGTCGTTAGGCGCGCGGCTGGGCACGGGTGCCGCGGGGGCCGTGGGCTTCTACCTCGCGACGCACATGCTCCTCCTCGCCCTGGCGATCGGCGTGATGTACATCGTCGCCTTCACCGCGAGCCAGGTGCCGATCGCACGCTTCGCCCGCGCGATCCTCCCCGCGCAGGCGGTCGCGGCCAGCACGCGCTCCACGCTGGCCGCGATCCCGGCCATGCTCGATGCCGCGGAGAACAAGCTCGGGTTCTCGCGCGAAACGTCAGGGTTCATCATTCCTTTCGCCGTCTCGATCTTCCGGCTGAACCTCGCCGTCTCGTGGATCGTCGGCGGGTTGTTCGTGGCCAAGCTGTATGGCATCGACTTCCCGATTGCGTCGATCGTGACGTTCGGCGTGGCGGCCGTGCTCATGAGCTTCAGCGTGCCGGGGATCCCGAGCGGCAGCCTCTTCATCATTGCGCCGCTCTTCCCGCAGGTGGGCCTGCCTGTCGAGGGCGTCGGCATCCTCATCGCGCTCGACGCCCTTCCCGACGTGCTCAAGACCACGCTCAATGCGACCGCCCAGATGACCGCCACCTCCATCGTGGCGCGGGGTAGTCGCTCAGGCCCGGCCCCCGGCGAGTAATCGAAAGGGGGTCAGACTCGACTTCTGCGTCGCTCGGGCGAAGGCCCGAGCCCCCGCGTCATCGTGGTGGATGTTCGGGAAAACGCCACGGGGTTCCGGCCTTCGCCGGAATGACAAAGAACAAGTGTCGATCCGGGCCTGCCTCGTTCGACGCGGGTGTGAAGACACACCACCGACCCCTCGACCGAAAGGGAACCGAACCATGCGATTCATGATCATCCTCAAGAGCAACGAAGAAGTCGAAGGCGGAGCCGTTGCCGACGAGCAACTGCTCACCGAGATGGGCCGCTACAACGAGGAACTCGTCAAGGCAGGCGTCATGCTCGCCGGCGAAGGCCTGCACCCCAGCTCACGTGGCGCCAAAGTGCGCTTCAAGGGTGGCGAGGTCAGCGTCATCGATGGACCGTTCGCCGAAGCCAAGGAACTCATCGCCGGCTACTGGCTCATTCAGGTGCGTAACCTCGACGAAGCCATCGCGTGGACCAAGCGGATCCCGAATCCCACCAACGAGGATCATGACGTCGAGATCCGGCAGGTCTTCGAAGCCGAGGACTTCGGGGCGGAGCTCACCCCTGAACTGCGGGCCCAGGAAGAGAGCCAGCGCGCTCGCATGCTGCGCGGTAGCTGACCCGTGATCGCAATCAATCACCCGCAAGGACGTTTGATCGCCCTTGCATTCAGGAGCCGATGATGCGTTTCATGATGCTGATGATCGCCCAGGCCTACAATGCCGCGCCTGCCGACGCACGACCAACCGCGGACGCCGTCGAGCAGATGATGAAGTACAATGAATCGCTTGCCAGCGCCGGCATGCTGGTGTCGCTCGATGGCCTGCATCCGCCGGTCACTGGCACCCGCGTGCACTTTGCGGGGGGCAAGGCCACTCGCGTCGATGGGCCCTTCACCGAAGCGAAGGAAGTGCTAGGGGGATACTGGGTCATCAACGCGAAGTCGCAGGAGGACGCGGTCGCCTGGGCACTCAGGATTCCCGCCGCGGATGGCGACATCGTTGAGGTGCGGCAGATCTTCGAGACCGAGGACTATCCCGCCGACGTGCAGAAGGTGATCGAGGCGAGTCCCCTGGGAGCCAGGCCCTGAGCGAGGCGACACCTTCCCGCGAGGTTCACCGGGCGATCGAGGCGGTCTGGCGCATCGAGTCCGCGCGCCTCATCGCCGGCCTCGCGCGCCTCGTCCACGACGTGGGCGTCGCCGAGGACCTGGCACAGGACGCCCTGCTGGCCGCGCTCGAGCAGTGGCCAAACTCCGGTGTGCCGCACAACCCCGGCGCGTGGCTCATGGCGAGTGCCAAGCACCGCGCCATCGACCACCTGCGACGCCTGCAGCGCCTCGATCGCAAGCACGAGGAGATCGGCCGCGCCCTGGACGACGCACACGACGACGGCGTCCGCAAGCTCGACGAACATCTCGACGATCACGTCGGCGACGACCTGCTCCGCCTCGTCTTCACGTCCTGTCACCCCGTGCTCTCCCCCGACGCGCGTGTCGCCCTCACCCTCCGACTGCTCGGCGGCCTCACGACCGACGAGATCGCCCGGGCGTTCCTCGTGCCCGAGTCCACCGTGGCGCAGCGCATCGTGCGCGCCAAGCGCACCCTCTCCGAGGCGCGCGTGCCCTTCGAGGTGCCGCGCGGCACCGATCTCGCCGAGCGCACCACCGCGGTCCTCGGCGTCATCTACCTCATCTTCAACGAGGGATATTCGGCGACCGCCGGGGAAGACTGGACGCGTCCCGGGCTCTGCGAGGAGGCGTTGCGTCTCGGCCGTATCCTCGCCGAGCTGATGCCCGCCGAGCCCGAGGTGCATGGCCTCGTCTCATTGATGGAGATTCAGGCGTCGCGCATGCGCGCTCGCGTGGGGCCTGGCGGTGAACCCGTGCTCCTCCTCGACCAGGATCGCGGTCGGTGGGATCGCGTGCTCATCACGCGTGGGCTCGCGGCGCTCGAGCGCGCCGGGCGCCTCGGCGGTGCGCTAGGTCCTTATGCACTGCAGGCCGCTATCGCCGCGTGTCACGTCCGCGCGCTCACGCCCGAGGACACGGACTGGGGACGCATCACCGCATTGTACGACGCCTTGTCGTCGCTCTCGCCCTCACCGGTGGTGGAGCTCAATCGCGCGGTCGCGGTGTCGATGGCGTTCGGCCCGGCGGCGGGTCTGGAGGTCCTCGACACGCTGCTCGCCGAGCCGTCGCTCAGGAACTATCATCTGCTGCCCAGCGTGCGGGGCGACCTGCTGGTGAAGCTGGGGCGCCGCGACGAGGCGCGACACGAATTCCAGCGTGCCGCGGGGCTCACGCGCAACGAGCGGGAGCGACGCCTCCTGCTCGACCGGGCGGCGGCGTGCGCCGGACTCGCGCCTCCCGCCTGACGTCGTTTAGCGAGAGCCTAAGGTCATGATACGCGCAGCGAGCCGCTCGTCGATGATCGACGCAGGGACGCTGGCGAAGTATGGGGCCGGTCCGCGCCAGCGCAGCGCGTCCACGTCGTCGAAGACGGGCACGTCGGTGCGCAGCGTGGCGAGGCGCTTGAAGAGCAGGGCGTCGGCCTTCTGCGCGCCGAGCACGTCGGCCGGGAAGTCCTCGATGGCGCCGTGGGCGTTGATCAACCGCGCTGCCGTCTTCGCGCCGATGCCGGCAATCCCCGGGTAGCCATCGGCAGAATCGCCAACGAGGGCGAGATAGTCCGGGATGCGCTCGGGAACCACGCCGAATTTCTCGCGCACGGCGTCGGCGTTGCGGATCGCCTTGCTGCGACGGTCGACCTGGACCACGCGATCGCCAACGACGCACTGCGCCAGGTCCTTGTCGGGGGTCCAGATGCAGACGCGCTCGACGTGCGGGTCGGCCGCGGCGCGGAAGGCGGCCGCCGCGAGCGCATCGTCGGCCTCGAACTCCACCATCGGCCAGGTGAGCACGCCGATCGCCTGCAGGGCATCCTCGAGCGTGTGGAACTGGGAGAAGAGCGCGGGGTCGATCCCGTCTCCCGTCTTGTAACCCGCGTACAGGTCGTTACGGAACGACTCGATGACGTGATCGGTCGCGACGCCCACGTGCGTCGCGCCGTCCTCGATCATCGTCACGACGGTGCGGAGGACGCCGGCAACGGCAGCATACGGTCCCTCGTTTTCGGTACCGCGCTTGAGCCCGTAGAACAACCGGAACAGCTCATACGTGCCGTCGATCAGGTGGACGAGCATGACGGGGTCAGGGAATTGTGTGCGGAACGTACAAGTGCTGTCGGGATGGAATGCTAATCCTTGACTCGAGGGCGCCGGGATGATAGTTAACAATATGCTTAACTATTCTCCGTCCCTCGACTCGATGTTCCAGGCCTTGGGCGACCCCACGCGGCGCGTGATGGTGGAACGCCTGAGTCGGGGGCCGGCGACGGTCAGCGCCCTCGCCGAACCGCTCGAAATGTCCCTGCCCGCCGTCATGCGGCACCTGCAGGTCCTCGAGACGAGCGGGTTGGTACGGTCGGAGAAGGTGGGACGAGTCCGGACCTGCCATATCGACGCCGGGGCGATGCGGACCGCGGAAGGCTGGCTCAGCCGGCACCGGCAGTTCTGGGAGGACCGGCTGGATCGCCTGGACGCGCTCCTCCTCGAGCAGCAGGGCAAAGGACGCCGGACGAAACGCTGAATAGGAAGGAAAGTTCGAACTGACTGTCGAAATCGCGATTCCAGCTTCGACGTACAGGTAAGCCCCCCAACCGGAAGCATGTCGATGTTCGATCTCCGCTACGCCATTCGCAGCCTCTCCCGGACCCGTGGATTCGCCATCGCCGTCATCCTGACCCTCGGGCTCGGGATCGGCGCCAACACCGCCATTTTCAGCGTGGTGCGCGGGGTTCTCCTTCGCCCCCTCCCGCACCGCGACGGGGATCGCCTCGTCTACCTTCAACAGTCGGTGAACGGGCCCGGCGGCGAGAACATCCGTTTCTCCGTGCCGGAGATCCTCGACTTCCGCGACAACGCGAAATCGATGCAGGGCATCGCCGAGTACTCCGGCTTCCAGGTGACCTTGCAGGGCGAGCGGGACGCCGTACGCATGCAGGTCGGGCTCGTCACCGGCAACTACTTCTCGGTGATGGGGCTCTCGACCATCCTGGGCCGCCCCCTGAACGATGGTGACAATGGCACCGGCGTTCCGCCCGTCCTCGTGCTCACGCATGAGTACTGGCTGCGTCGCTTTGGCGGGGACAGCAGCATCGTCGGCAAGACCGTTCGCATCAGCGACCAGGCGGTCGCGGTCGTGGGCGTGCTGCAACCCGCGCCGACGTTCCCCGAGCGCATGGACGCGATCATGAACATGGTGATCAGCGAGCACCACACGAGCGCGATGATGGTGCACGGCCGCAGCCATCGCATGACCGACATGGTCGCGCGGCTCGCGCCCGGCGCCACCGTGGAGATGGCCCGCACGGAAGCGGAGAACATCCGCAAGCGCGTGCAGGCGGAGTTCGTGCAGGACTACGATCCCAACTCCGGGTACAAGGTCACCGTCACGCCCTTCCAGGAAGTGATCGGAGAGCGCGCCCGGATGACACTCTACCTGCTCATGGGCGCCGCGGCCTTCGTGATGATCATCTCGGCGGCCAACGTGGCCAACCTCACGCTGATGCGCAGCGTGCGTCGCGAGCACGAGCTCGTCGTGCGCGCCGCGTTAGGCTCGGGCGCGGCGAGGCTGCGTCGGCTCCTCCTGGTCGAGAACCTGGTGCTCGCGACGGCTGGTGCCGCGTTGGGTCTGCTCATTGCTGCCGGTGGGGTGAAGCTCCTGATCGCGTTCGCCGAGCGCTACTCGCCGCGCGCCAACGAGATCCGGCTCGACGGCATGGTGCTGGCGTTCACGCTGGGCTTGAGCATCGTCGTGGCGATCCTGCTCTCGTATGCCCCGCGCCTCGCCAAGGAAGGCAAGCTCGGTGGACTCATCGCCGCCGGTGCGAACCGCTCCAGCAACGATGGACGACGCCAGCGCCTGCAGCGCTCACTCGTCGTCGCGCAGGTGGCCGTCTCGGTCGTGCTGCTCGCCGGGGCAGGACTGCTGACCCGCAGCATGCTCGAACTCTCCGAAGTGAAGACGGGCCTGACGACGGAAAAGGTGCTGTCGATGGACATTCCGCTCTTCGGCGGTCCGCGTTCCGACGTGGACATCAAGCAGTTGTACGAGCGCATGCGCCAGGAGGTCTCCACGATTCCGGGCGTGAGCAACGTCGCCCTGGGTTCGGTTGGACCGCTTCGCTCGACGGATTTCAAGCTCGAGCTCAAGGCCGATGGCCACACGCTGGCGGCGGGCGAGGCGATTCCGCGTGCAGATGTTCGTAGCGCGGGGCCGGACTACATCAAGACGTCAGGCATTCCGATGATCGCCGGTCGTGAGTTCACCTCGACGGACCGCCAGGGATCGGGCCTCGTAGCCATGGTCAACAAGACACTGGCCGACCAATTGTTTCCAGGACGCGATGCGATCGGACAGCGGATTGCCTGGACGGGTGAGGTGCTGAAATTCATCGGGATCCCCGAGAACGAGTGGCGTACGATCGTGGGCGTCGTCGGCGACACGAAGGACAATGGCCTCGATGCGGCGGCGAGCCCCTCGGTGTTCGTGCCCTTCGACCAGCAGCCGGCGTACAGTGGCAGTCTCGTGATCCGCTCGGAGCAGGATCCGTACATGCTGGCGGCCACGGCGACCAGTCTGGTGCGGAAGATCGTCCCGAACGATCCGATCGAGAACGTGCTCACGGTTTCGCAGATTACCGATCGCAGCGTCGCCCCTCGCCGTCTGAATGCTGCGCTCGTGTCGTCGTTCGGCATTCTCGCGGTGATCATCGCGGCCGTCGGCATCGCCGGCGTGCTCGCCTTCTCGGTGAGTGCGCGCACCAACGAAATCGGGATCCGCATGAGCCTCGGCGCCGACAAGGCGCGGGTGCAGCGCATGGTCCTGCTCGATGGGGGTGTCCTGCTGGCCTCGGGGCTCGTGATCGGCGTGCTCGGCACGCTGCTCACGACGCGCCTCATTCGTGGCCTGCTCTTCGGCGTCACGCCAAACGACCCGGTGACGCTGGTGGGAGTGGCGGTCACGATGCTCGCGGTCGGCATTGGCGCCTGCTGGCTCCCGGCGCTGCGGGCGGCGAACATCGACCCGGCGGTGGCGATGCGCGCCCGTTAGGCGGGCGGGAGGGCGAGGAAGGCGCGCAGCTCGTCGAGCGTCCAGTCCAGCCAGCGGTCGTCCCACGTGGTGCGATACAGCGAGCGACTGTGCAGGCCACGGCGCCACGCGCGCAGTGAGCGACGCGGGGCGATGACAAGGCCGACCAGCCCCGCGCTGAAGTTGAGGAACCAGGCTGCCGCGAATCCGTGGCAGCCTGCACCCAGCTCCCACCACGCGATCTCGGCTTCGCCAAACCACGAGGTGTCGTAACCCGTGGCGATGTGGTGCAGGTCGTGCAGCGGGAGGGCGCGCTTGCGCGATTCGACGTTCGGGAGGGTGATGGTCCCGAACACGGTGGGATACTTCACGGTTGGCGACGAGATCCCGCCGTCGGCGGGGAGGCCGTGCGCACGGTAGTAGGCGCTGCGTGCGTTGCGGACCGTCTGGCTCACGAGCGCCGCCTCATCGGAAGCCACAGGGGGACGCGCGCGCGATAGGCGCGATACGCGTCGCCAAAGGTCGCGAGCAGGTCGGCTTCCTCGGCAGGGCGAACGAAGAGGTGCCACAGCACGCCTCCCGCGACGACGTATGCCAGGACGAGCCAGGACCCCAGCCACAGCCCGACGCCGGCTCCCTGTGCGAGCCCCGCCACGGCCATCGGATTCCGGACCACGGCATACGGCCCGCGGGCCACAAGCTCACGCGGGCCATCCAGCGGGAGCGGCGTCCCGCGTCCCACCGTGACCATGGTCCAGGCGCTTCCAAGGCCCAACGCGCTCGCGACGAGAAAAACCCCGACCGCCACTGCTCGCTGAGTCGGCAGGGCAAAGTCCAGGGCGAAGGAGCGCTCCACTCGGGCGATCGCCGGGGGGACGATGAAGAGGAACACCCCCCAGAAGACGGTGAGCTGTACGAACGTCCGCAGCAGCAGTGCGCTAGTCGCGGCCGGCTGTGCGCGTTGAAACCAGGGCATGGGAGGCGAGGACGACGAGCGCGAATCCGGCGAGCATGAGCCATGCGCCGAGCGGGCGCGCGAGGCCGTGGAGTGCGGCGATGCACGACCACGCCGCGGCATATCCCCATCCGCCACACGTGAGTCCCACGCGCAGGGTTGTTCCCGGATGCCCCGCACGTCGCGCCGTCCAGGCCGTCACGCCGGCGAGGGCGAGATCACCCAGAACGAACGAGACGAGGTTGGGCCAGCCGTGCTCCTCCACGAAGAGTGCGCGAAACTCGACGCTCGCGAAAAGCCCGATCCACCACGCGACGATCGCGAGGGCCAGGCCGGCAAGCACGATCGGGGCAAGTCGTCGCGGCACGCCCTAAGTTGGGTGGCCTGGAGGCGTCCGTCCACCTGGGGACGGGATGGACGGGTGGACGGGATGGACGGGTAAAACTGGCAGTTCTTCGTTACCCGTCCATCCCGTCTATCCCGTC
>JACMLI010000437.1 GCA_014379705.1 Gemmatimonadaceae bacterium | reverse complement strand
TCGAGGTGGAACCGCAGCTCGTCGTCCATGTCCCTGGCCACGAGGTCGGGGCGACGGACGCCGAGGTGGAAGGCGCGACGGATGCCGGGTCGCCGGTGAAAGGACATGGGCGGCCTAACGCGAGCGCGCTTCGAGGATCGTCGTCATCGTGCTGGCATAGCGCACGAGCGTCGCGGACTCGGCCTTGAGGAAGGCACGTCCGGCGGGGGTCATCTGGTAGAAGCGCGCGCGCCGGTTGTTCCCGGTGATCCCCCATTCTCCGGCGATGAGGTCACGCTCCTCCATGCGATGCAGCGCCTGGTACAGTGCGCTGTCATCGATGGCCAGCTGGCTGCCCGATCGATCCTCGAGCCACGTCGAGATCTCGAATCCGTGCATGGCGCCCCAGGAGAGCGCCTTGAGCACCAGCACGTCGAGCGTGCCCTTCATGACCGTCATCGCGTCCGGCATTCCGTTCCTCCAGTCTCTTCACCTTAGACACTGGAGGAAGTCAAACCGTTGCGGGGGTGCGGCGCCAGCCTCCTTCCCTATCTACGACGCGCGTCGCCCTTGAAAAACCAGAAAAAGCTTCAACGCAGAGACGCAGGGGTGCGCAGAGGACTGCAAGAGAGCTCCTGAGTCTCGCCCGCGCTCCTCTGCGTCCTCAGCGCCTCTGCGTTGAAGCAGTTGATCTTGATCTTGATATCGATCCACCCGCCCGGCCCCGAGAACTACCGCCGGAACAGGTACGCAACCTTGAGGAAGAATCCGTCCGTCTGGCGGCGCAGCTCCGTATCGGTCAGCGGACCAGGGGAAGCCCACGAGTCGCCATACCCGAAGAAGGCCGTCGTGCCCGGCGACGGCTCGTACTGCACGAGCCAGTCGGTGCGCAGCGAACGCGCATCGGCGGGCACCCGCACGTTGCCCTGCTGGGTGAGCAGGGCCAGGCCCGTCGCCGGGTCGCGTGGCGCGTCGACGCGATCGGAGCGGAACTGGCTCACCACGCGAAAGAAGAGGGCGCGCGTCGGCTGGAACTCCGCCTTGAGTCGCGGGATCACGACGCGTGCGTATTCGGTATCGGTGCGCTCCCGCGTGATGCGCGACGTCGTGAGCGTTCCCTCGATGCGCGTGGATGGCGACGGTCGCAGGGTCAGCGAGCCGCCGGCGCGGACAACGTGACCTTGCGTCCCCTCCACGAACACCGGCACGTCGCCCTGCGACGCATTCACCGAGGCGTTGAACTTCCCGAACACCGGTGTCGTGAACGAAAGCGAGGTTGTCCAGAGGCCCGACAGGCGGCCCGCGGGGTTCCACGGCACGAGTGCGCCGGATGCATTGCGTCGGTAGATGCCGCTCGCCACCGATGGATCCACCTCGACAAACGTGCGTGTCACGGATGGCGTGAGCGACCAACCGCCCCGGAAGGTGATGAAGCCCGTCGCATTGTCCGTGCCTTCCACCTGGTCCGACCGCTTGAACGACCCGTAGCGCCAGTAGCGGGTGGGTCCGGCGAAGAACGTGAAGTTCTGGATCGGCGCACCGGGCTTTCCCAGCAGCGCGATGCGATTGAAGGCATGGGCCGTCTGGAATCCCACGCGCGGCACGAAGCCGGCCGCCGTACGGAAGCGATCCCCGATGGCATTCACGGAATAGTTGAATCCCCACGTCCGACCGGTACGATCGAGCTCGGCGTTCCATACCGGGGCCGCGGTCGACCGACCATCGATGGATGTCACCGACTGCCCGAGTTGCGTCTGGAAGTAGTACTTCTGCCGAAAGACCACGCGGGTGTCGGCGGCGATCACCGAATTGGACAAGCCCTGCCCGCGGCGGTCGGTCACGGTCACGCCGGCAACCGAGTTGCTGCCGTAGTCTGTGCGCAGGCGTGCGATGTTCACGACCTGGTTCTCATCCCCGGCTTCGTCGACTGCCGAGAGATAGGCGAGACCAAGTCGTCCGATCTTGCCGGTCACCTTGGCGCCCGCAATCGGGTTGGCGATCGTGCGCGAGTAGACGAGCTGGTTGGGCGTCGCGAAGAGCTCGATGCCCTCGAGGAAGAAGGGCCGGCGCTCCGGGAGGAAGAGGGCGAAGCGTTCATTCACCGTCACGAGCCCGGCGTCGGCCTCGACCTGCGAGAAGTCCGGATTGATGGTCCCGTCCACGGCAAGCGCCGGAAACCCGAGGCGCACGTTCACGCCACCATCGAAGTTGCGCTCGTCGCGCGAGAAGCCCCCGCTCGTGGCGTCGAGGCCACCGGTGAGCGTCTGCGTGATGAAGGGCTGGATGTCGGTCACCACGCCACGCTCCACCTGCGTGATGCCGGTCAGCGTTCCCGATTGCGCGAGCAGGGACGAGGCGCCGCGTTGCGCATCCGTCCACGTGTCTTCGGCGGCCCGCCCGGGGATCTGCCGCAGGACCTGGATTCCCCACTGCTGCGGATCGTTGGGTCCGAACCGGATGCTCTTGAACGGGATGCGAATCTCGACCACGTACCCGGTCGGCGTCAGGCGCCCCTTGGTCTCGAAGCGGAAGTCGGGATTCAGGTCAACGCTCCCGCCGAACATGCTGCCGGCACTGGAGGCGCCCTCGGTGCGCACGCCATCGAGTTGGACGCCCAGCGCGTTCGCGCCGAAGAAGAACGCCCGGCGACGATCGTTGAAGGTGTCGAGGTAGATGGTGACCCGATCGTCGTTGCCGATGTTGTCACGCTTGGCGAGCGTGGCGCGCACGCTGCCCGGGCTCGCCGAGGTGGCGATGACGCCGAAGTAGATCGCCTGCGGCGTGTAGAACACGCGGACCTCGGTGGGCTCTTCGGCGGGCCGCTGGTCCACGGGCTGGTATTGGGAGAAGCCGGTCAGTCGCGCCGCTTGTTCCCAGGCGGGCTCGTCGAGCGCGCCATCGATCGTGATCGCGTCGGTGACTCGGGGAATGCGCACTGCCGGGGCGCCGCGGCCGGGGAATTCCTGACCCCCTTGGGCATGGGCAAGGACGGGAAGGGCAGCCACCACCAGCAGGAGCAAACGGGGACGCGTCACGGCACTCGGAATGGGAGCGAACGGGCTCTGGGAACCCGCGAGGAAGCTAAACGCGAATACCACGGCTGTGGCGGCGCGCTGGGACAAAGCGCCCACTCAGTGTCATCCCGGTCCGGCGAGCGAAGTGAGCCGAGAACCGGGACCCCGTGGCTTCAGGACGTTCGTGTCATCCAACGACTCTCGGGTCCCGGATCTGCGCTCGCTCTTCGCTCGCTTGTCCGGGATGACAAGGGGTCCGGCGCTCCAGAGCCGGATCGACGGTTACCGCAGGGCGCTTCATCCAATGCGGTGCTGGCGGACAGCCTGCCATCTGCCTTCTGCTGTCTCCTATCGGAGGTGACAAACCCTTCCTCCGCCGCCGGTGTCATATGTCCTGAATTGTCGGAGAAATGAATGAGCCCGACCCTTGGCGACCTTGAACAACTGGTGCTCCTCGCGCTCCTGCGCCTCGGCCACGACGCCTTTGGCATCGCGGTGCAGCAGGAGATCGCCTCCCGCACGCGGCGTGACGTGTCCCTTGGGGCCGTGTACACCACGCTCGCCCGGCTCGAACAGAAGGGCTACGTGACGACGCGCGTCGGAGACCCGACGCCCGTGCGCGGTGGGCGGCGCAAGAAGCACTATCGGGTGCAGGCCGCCGGTCGACGCGTGCTGGCCGCCGCCATGGCAGACCTTCGCGCGCTCACGGAAGGTTTGCCCGCGATGGAGCTGACATGAGCGCAGCGCCGTCCCATGCCGCCGGGCCGCCGCGCCTCGCGATGCGCGCGCTCGAATGGTCCCTGCCCGAGGCCGAACGCGAGTTCGTGCTCGGTGACCTTGCCGAAGCGTGGCATGCCATGGCGTCCGGACCGGTGGGGCCCGGCGCGGCGAACCGCTGGTACTGGCGCCAGGCCTCTTCCCTGGTGCTCGCCGCGTGGCCGCGGCGCGCCCCCGTTCCCACCCACCTGCCTCGCGAGCAACGCATGCATTCATTCGTTTGGGACCTCGGCCAGGCCTTCCGCAGCCTGATGCGCTCACGCACCCACGCATGGCTCGCCATCCTGACGCTCGCGGTCGGCGTTGGTGGGGCCACCGCGCTGTTCAGCATCGTGTACCCCGTGCTGATCCAGGCGCCACCATATCCGGACGCCGGCCAACTCGTCTACATCTCGGAGAAGGAGCGCGACGGCGCGACCAGCAACACCGGCTACCCCACCTTCGACGACCTGCGGCGCGAGAACACCACGTTCTCGTCGATGGCGGCGATGTCCTACTTCCAGCCGACGGTACAGCTTGACGACCGCGCGGAGCCCGTGAACGGGCAGAGGGTGTCGTGGAACTACTTCACCACGCTCGGCGTGCGCCCGATGCTCGGCCGCGAGTTCACGCGCGAGGAGGACACGCAGGCGACGCGGAGCGTACTCATGCTCTCATACGCGCTCTGGCAGCGCGTCTTTGCCGGCGACTCCTCCATCGTCGGGCGTAACATCACCCTCAGTGGACGTTCGTTCACGGTGGCGGGGGTCATGCCGCGGACGTTCGAGAACCTCACGTCTCCGCGCGCCGAGATCTGGGCGCCGCTCGGGTACGACCTGTCACTCCCGCATGCGTGCCGGACGTGCCGTCACCTGCGAGCGATCGCGCGCATGAAGCCCGGCGTGAGCGAGGCAACCGCGAACCAGGACGTCGATCGGCTGATGGCGGGGATGCGCAGTGCCTTTCCCGACCAGTACGGCACGGTGGGCGGAGTGGTCCGCACCATCCAGGCGACCGCCATCGCGCCCCTCAAGCCGGTGATGCTCGCCCTGGGTGGTGCCGTCCTCTTCCTGCTGCTGATTGCCTGCGTGAACGTGGCGAATCTCGTGCTTGGGCGCGCGTTCGAGCGACGGGTGGAGTTCTCACTGCGCAGTGCGCTGGGTGCGGGCACGACGCGACTCGTCAGGCAGGTGACCGTCGAGACGCTGATCCTCGCCGTGGCAGGCAGCGCGCTCGGGCTGGGCGTTGCCGTGATCGTCATGCGATTGCTGCCTCCCGACTTCGCGGCCACCCTGCCGCGCACCGCGGTGGGGCAGCTCAACGGGATGGTGCTGGCCTTCGCTGTTGCGGCAGCGCTGTCGTCGACGTTGCTGGCCGGTCTGGTCCCTGCCATCGTCGCCTTGCGCGGGAACGTGGCGACATCTCTCCGGGATGGTGGGCGTGCGGGGGATGGCCGAACGCGTCACCGCACGCGTGCCGCACTCGTGGTCGCCGAGGTCTCGCTGGCCATCGTGCTCCTGATGGGGTCGGGGCTGCTGATCCGCACGATGGACGCGCTGCTGCAGGTTCGCACCGGATACGCCCCTGAGGGCGTCGTCACGATGACGCTGTCAGTGAGCGGGCCGCGCTACGCCGAGGACGCGGCGATCTGGGCCTACCAGCGCCAGGCCCTCGATGCGGCGCGCAGCCTCCCGGGAGTCACCGGCGCCGCGATCACGAGCCAGCTCCCGTTAGGCGGCAACTACGACGGGTGGGGCGTGCACCGGCCCGACAAGCCATCGGCGAACCCCGAGGAAGACCCGTCGGCACAGCGCTTCTCCGTCTCGCCCAGCTACCTCGAGACGATGCAGATCGCCGTGCTCAAGGGTCGCGGGCTGACCGAGGCCGACCGCGCGGGCGCGAGCCCCGTAGCGCTGATCAACAAGACCTTCGCGGGGATCGCGTTCGCGGGCGAGGAGCCGATCGGGAAGATGATCCGGGTGGGTGGCTCCGAAGATCCGGCATTCGCCATCGTGGGCGTCGTCGACGACGTGCGACATCTTTCGCTCGACGGAGAGCAGGAGGGCCAGCTGTACCTGCCATTCGACCAGCGCGGGTCCGATGGGGGCGTGAGCCTGGTGGTGCGTGGCGGGGGAGACGCCGCTGCGCTGCTCCGCAGCGTTGAGAAGGCAGTGCGCGCCGTGGATCCCACGGTTGCCATCTCGGCGCAGGCGACTATGATGGAAGTCGTGCGCGCCTCGACCGCGAGCCGCCAGCTGGCGCTCGTGGTCCTGTCGGCCTTCGCGGCGATTGCCCTCGCCTTGTCGGCGGCGGGGATCTATGGCGTGATTGCGGCGAGCGTGGCAGAGCGGACGCGCGAGATTGGTGTCCGCGCCGCGTTAGGCGCGAGCCGGGGTCGCATCGTGGGGCAGGTGGTGGGGC
>JACMLI010000436.1 GCA_014379705.1 Gemmatimonadaceae bacterium | reverse complement strand
TCGTGATGTACAACAAGCTCGATCAGCACCTCATGCCCAGCCACGCTGCGTGGAACCTGAGGTGGACCCCGGAAGAAATGCCAACCAGAGCAGGGTGGTACGAGGTCCGCGACGCGTCACGCCCGCACTGGAAGTACTTCTGGTTTGATTGACTCTGCTCCGCGCGCCACGCGCCCCTGCGCGCGGCCCGTGTCGTGCGTTAATGCCCTCACGATTCGCGGGAGTGCACGCCGCTTGCAACGCGCCTCCCGCGGAGGCGCGGGTGCCCGGAAGCACGACGTGCAGCCCGCGCGCGCCACGTTTCATGTCCGACCTCACAACTGGAGCATCTCGTGCGCCTCGCCGACTACATCGAACGGAATACCAAGCCCATACTCGACGAGTGGGTAACGTTCGCCGAGTCGTCGGGTCCCGCCGGGCAGACCATGGACCTCCATGCCCTGCGCGATCACGCTCTCCAGATGCTCGGGGAGATCGTGGCCGATCTGCGAACGCCGCAAACCGACGCCCAGCAGGCAGACAAGTCCAAGGGAAACGCCGATACCGAGGCTGGAGAATCGGCATCGGCGGCAGAGGTGCACGGCTCTGGTCGCGCCGAGAGTGGCTTCACCATCGGCGAGATGGTGTCGGAATATCGCGCCTTGCGCGCCAGCGTCATCCGCCTGTGGACCACGGCGAACGGCACCCTCACCGGAACGGATGTCGAGGACCTGATGCGCTTCAACGAAGCGATCGACCAGTCACTGGCCGAGTCCGTTTCGCGTTACACAGCGGACATCGATCGCTCGAGGGAGATGTTCGTCGCCATTCTCGGTCACGAGCTTCGGACGCCGCTCGGCGCGGTCGTCACGGGATCGCAGTTCATGCTGGACAAAGCCGAGCAAACCGAGGCAGATCGCACCGTGACGACGCGGATCGCGCGCAGTGCCAGGCGCATGACGCAGATGGTCTCGGACCTGCTCGATTTCACCTGGGGCCGGCTGGGCTCCGGCATTCCGATCACGCGCAACGACACCGATCTGACGGACGTCCTGCGCGAGGCAGTGGAGGAAATGGGCGTCGCCCACCCCGACGTGGGGTTCCAGTTCACTCCCTCGGGCGATTTGCGTGGACGATGGGATGCCCCGCGTATCAGCCAGGTGTTGACGAACCTGCTCATCAACGCGGTACAGCATGGGTCCCCCGGGAAACTGATCAACGTGACGGCCCAGGGTGAAACCGCGGACATCGTGCTGCGCATTCACAGCCACGGTCCCGCAATTCCGAAGAACGACCTTGTCGGGCTGTTCAGCCCATTCAAGCGGTTCACGCCCGGTCGAGGTAGTGGTCGGGATCCCGGGAATCTCGGGTTGGGGTTGTACATCGTCGAACGCATCACCAGTGCGCATGGCGGGACGATCGACGTGCGCTCGTCTCCGGAGGCTGGAACGCTGTTCACGGTTCGCCTTCCGCGCGAGGCCGAGCCCGCCCCACAGGGGTAGCCGTCGCCGCGAGACTGGCGCGCCGCCACCGACGTCGATTCGCATTTTCAGGGCGCTGCGCCAACGCGCAACCGCCTGGGCCTCCACTGGAAGGTTGCGAGCGGTATCCGGCCGCGCTGGTCGAAGCGGATGCCTTCGCGCTCGAGCAGGCCCCGCTGCACGAGGTCGTGCCCCGGCGGCGTGCTGATCCCGCCCTGTGCATTCACGACCCGCTGCCATGGGACACGCGTGCCTGCGCGAAGCGCATGGAGCGCGTAACCGACGAGGCGTGCCTGCCCGGGCAGACCGGCGAGTCGCGCCACCTGGCCGTAGGTCGCGACGCGGCCGCGCGGAATCCGCGAAACGACGTCGTGGATACGGCGGTGCAACCCCCCGGCTACAACGGTCTTCATGACGAGTAGGCTCCGGCATCACCAAACAGCGACGAACTGCGATGCGCGGAGGGTATGCTTCCGCGTTCGGTTCCGCCAATGACCCGCAGCGTTTCCTTCGAGGGGACGCGCGTGCTGACACAAGACTCGGGGGCCAGCACATCGAGATGTGCGGGCCCCCTGTCATGCCGATGCTGCTTCCCGCGAAAAGCCTTACGCGGTGCGGAGCCGGGAAGCGGTCAGAGCGCGCCGTTCTCCCAGGGGCCCCAGATGGCGAAGGTTCCACCGCGCTCGGTGCCGAGCCGGCTCGTCGAGCCCTGGGTATTGAAGAAGAGTGTGCCGCCATCCGGGCTGAAGCACGCCCCGGCGAACTCCGTCGCGTCATCGGGATCGGCCGCCCGAACGAAGTCGAAAATGTAGCCATCCTGGGTGAGGCCGCGCATGAACTGCGTCCCACCGCCGTCTTCACACAGCACCAGGCCGCCGCGCGGGCTGACGCAGATGTTGTC
>JACMLI010000435.1 GCA_014379705.1 Gemmatimonadaceae bacterium | reverse complement strand
GGTGGACGGGGGGGACGGGATTGACGGGTAACAACCGGCAACCCCGGCAAGCGAAGCGCAGATCCGGGACCCAGTGTCGTCACCCGTCCATCCCGTCCACCCGTCCATCCGTCCACAAACAACTCCCATGACCGGTGCGGCGGTTCGGTTTGAAGGCATCACGAAGCGGTTTCCCGGGTCGCTCGCGCTCGATGGCGTGAGCCTGGAGGTCGCGGCGGGAGCGTGCCATGCGTTGTGCGGGGAGAATGGGGCGGGGAAGAGCACGTTAGGCAGGATCCTGGCCGGGGTGCACGTGCCGGACAGTGGAACCGTGTTCGTCGAGGGGAAGGCGATGCACTTCGACGGCGTGCGTGACGCACAGGCTGCGGGGGTCGCGATGGTGCACCAGGAGCCCACGCTCTGCCACAACCTCTCGGTCGCCGAGAACCTCGTGCTTGGCGACCTTCCCCGCCGCCGCGGGTGGCTCGACCGGGACGCCATGGTCGCGCGCGCCGAGTCGATGATGAAGGAGGTCGGCGGCTCCGTCGACGTCCGACGCACGCTCGGTGACTTGAGCGTTGCACAGCACCAGCTGGTCCAGATCGCGGCCGCGGTGTGCGGCGGTGCACGCGTCATCGTGTTCGACGAGCCGACGAGCTCCCTGAGCCAGGGGGAAGCCGAGCACCTCTTCGAGCTGATCGAGCGGCTCAAGGCGCGGGGGATTACGTGCATCTATGTGTCGCACCGCATGCCGGAGATCTACCGGCTCTGCGACACCGTCAGCGTCCTGCGCGATGGACACCACGTGGCGACGCGCGCGCTCGGCGACGTCACGGTCGATGACCTGGTGCAGCTCATGATCGGGCGCCCGCTCGCCGAGTACTTCCCGCCGCACGCGATGACGACCGGGACGGAGCAGGTGCTCGAGGTGAGCGGGCTGAGCTCACCGGGCAAGTTCTCCGACGTCTCACTCACGGTGCAGCAGGGTGAAGTCCTTGGCTTCTCCGGACTTGTAGGCTCGGGACGATCCGAGGTCGCAGCGGCACTCTTCGGCCTCGATGGTCGGGCGAGTGGGCGCGTGCGCGTGCGCGGCAAGGAGGTGCGGCTCACGCATCCCCGCGAGGCGATTCGTCTTGGCTTCGGGCTCGTGCCCGAGGATCGCAAGCGGCAGGGGATCGTGCCGGGCGAGGGATCGCGTCGCAACATCGCGCTCTCCATCCTCGATCGCCTTTCGCGGCTCACGTGGGTGCGGCGCCGTGAGGAGAGCGCCCTCGTGCGCGACCTCGTCACGCGGCTGCGCGTGAAGCCGGCCGACACGGAGGCACCCGTCGCCGGCTTCTCAGGGGGCAACCAGCAGAAGGTGGTCCTCGGGCGCTGGTTGGCGGTGCGCCCTCGCATCCTGATCCTCGACGAGCCGACGCGCGGCGTCGATGTCGGCGCGAAGGCGGAGATCCACGGACTCATCGCGGAGCTCGCCGCGGCGGGGACAGCCATCATCCTGATCTCGAGTGAGCTGCCCGAGTTGCTCCGCTTGTCGCATCGCATACTCGTGCTGCGCGAGGGACGCGTGGTCGGCGACGTCCTTGCGGCGGACGCCACTCAGGACCTGCTGTTACGAATGATGTCGGGAGTGGAGGGGAGAGCCGTGATTGGTGAATCGTGATTCGTGATTCGTGGCTGAGGGCGCAGCGCGCCAGTCTGATGCTTTCAAGCGTTGGAGCCTCGACGACACAACCGGCGCACGCGCAGGCCACCTTTCGCGGGTCGAAGGTGTCGCAGGATGGTGCTGTGGTGACGCGGGGCATTCCGATTCCCGTGTGGGGGTGGGCGGCACCGTCCATGTCGGAGCACCTGGCGTACCACGACCCGGCGATGCGCCAGGTGGTAGAGCGGGGCCAGTTCGAGGTGGTGGGCGGAAGGTCGGTGCAGGTGATGAAGGTCAGGCTGGACGTCACGCTGGCCGCCGGTCGGCGTTAGGCGTGAAGGACGTTTCCGGAGATCACGCGCCCATGGTGGCGCCTGGAGTGATGCGCAGGAGAAGAACATGAGCAGCTCGTTCCAACCGCTTCTCAAGCGGGGGATGGCCGATCGGCTGGCCATCCGCATCAAGGCGATGATACGCGACGGTGAATACCAGCAGGGTGACCGTCTGCCGGCGATCATGGAAATGGCGCGCCGGTTCGGCGTCGGTCACCCGACCATTCGCGAGGCCCTCAAGAAGCTGGAGACGATGGGCTACGTGGAGATCCGTCACGGCTCCGGGGTCTACGTGACCCGCAACGACGATGTGCTCCTCGTGGCGAGCCCGGACTTCACGGGCACTGTCACGCGCAAGCTGCTGCTGGACCTGCTGACCGCGCGCATGCTCCTCGAGCTCCAGTGCGTGCGCGACGCTGTGCGCCACGCGACCCCGGCGCACCTCGCCGAGATGCGCCGGTTGCTCAACGAGGCCGGTGAGCACCTGCACGACAACAACGTGCAGCACTCGTCGAACATGGGCTTCCACCGCCAGATCGCCGCCGCGTCGGGCAACGCCGTGTTGGCGCAGCTGATCGACGTGCTCGTGGAACTGTTCTCGGAAGAGCAGCGCCTCATCCTCGGCATCTTCTCACGGGAGCGAGACCATCAGGAGCACCTCGGTATCCTCGCCGCGATCGAAGCGCGCGACGAGGCCCTGGGTGTCGAGCGGATGCGGAGCCACCTGCAGGGCGTCGAGGAGGCCGTGCGCCGTTGGGATCCGGAAGCGAAGCCAGTCACGTAGTGCAGACGGGGGAACAGGTCATATTATGACCGCTCAACGACCGATCGCTGCGTGGGAGACTGGCATGGGCAAACCGTTGCGGTGGGGCATCCTCGGCGCCGCGAACATCGCGATCCGGCAGGTCATTCCCGGGATCCAGAAGGGGGCATCGGGCACCGTCGTGGCCATCGCCTCGCGCACGGGCGTGAAGGCGGAGCAGGCCGCCCGCGACCTCGGCATTCCTCGCGCGCACGGATCCTATGAGGCGCTGATCGAGGACGCCGAAGTGGACGCCATCTATAATCCGCTTCCCAACCACCTGCACGTCCCCTGGTCGGTAAAGGCGGCCGACGCGGGGAAGCATGTGCTCTGTGAAAAGCCGATCGGCCTGAACGCGCAGGAGGTCCTCGAACTCATCGACGCGCGTGACCGCAACAAGGTGGTCGTCGGCGAGGCGTTCATGGTTCGGGCGCAGCCGCGCTGGCTCGCGGTGAAGCGACTGGTCGCCGAGGGTCGCATCGGGGAGGTCGGGTTGATCGTCGGGCACTTCAGTTACAATCGACGCGACCCCAACGACGTGCGGAGCCACCTCGAGTGGGGCGGGGGAGCGCTGCTCGACGTGGGCAGCTATCCCATCACGCTGTCGCGTTGGCTCTTCGGCGAGGAGCCGACGGAGGTCGTCGCGCTGATCGAGCGCGATCCCGAGTTCGGAATCGACCGCCTGACGAGTGCCATCCTGCGATTCCCCCGGGGCCAGGCGTCGTTCACGTGTGCCGGCCAACTCGTGCTGCACCAGCGCTTTCAGGTGCTGGGAAGCCGCGGACGCATCGAGGTGGAGGTGCCGTACAACCCCCCGGCCGACAAGCCTTCACGCCTGGTGATCGACGAGGGAAAGGGCCTCGCCCTCGAGGGCGCCGAGGTGATGGAGTTCCCGGCCGTGAACCAGTACGCGGTCCAGGCTGAGGCCTTCGCCGCCGCCGTGCGTGGAGAGGGAGAGGTGCCCGTCACGCTGGAAGACGCGATGGCGAACATGCGCGTGATCGACGCGCTCTTCCGCTCGAGCGAGACGCGCCAATGGGAGCGGGTGGCGCGGTGACCAGCCTAACGCGCCGTGGTGATCGCGATGACCCCGGCGCCGTGGTCCATGCCCCAGCGCGAGGTGGCCTCGATGCCGTCGTAGCGCCGCACCTGCGCCACCGTGCGCGGGCTGATGGTGCGAAGCTGCTCGAGGCCGCCCATGCGCTGGTTGTCCAGGTAGACCTGGATGGCGGTCGGCTTGCTGAAGCTGTCCGAGCCACGGTCGCGCAGCCAGTTGCCACGCAGGGCCTGGATGGCGTCGAACAGGTTGGTAAACTCCCGCGCGAGGAGCTCGTTGCGCTGGATGACCGCGGCCGACGTCGGGGGGGCACTGCTCCCGCTCGCCGGCTTGGTGCCCGCGCATGCAAGTGGTCCGAGGAGGGCGACGACGAAACCCAGGCGCGCCGCCCGATGGGTCAGCGTGGATAGCGCTCGAGACGTAATCATCCTATGAGTTAAGCGTGGATCGGAAGCGAGGCGCAAGGCCGGACGCGCCCGCCGCGAACATCGTTCTTCCTACCGCCCGGAGCCCTGCCATGTCGCAGTTCCCGTCCGTCCCTTCGCGCCTGCTCGCAGCCGCGATTGTCCTCCTGCCGCTGGCGGTCCAGGCGCAGGCCGCGCGTCCGGGGCTTCGCCCGGTGACGGCGGCGCCGAACGAGCTGTTCAGCCCGGATACCTCGTTCTTCAACGCCCTGCGCTGGCGCGAGATCGGACCCGCTCGCGGTGGTCGGGCGCCGGCCGTTGGCGGGTCTGTCCAGCGCCCCTACGAGTACTGGATGGGGACCGCTGGGTCCGGCGTCTACAAGACCACGGATGGTGGGATCAACTGGACGCCCATGGCCGACCAGTTCTTCGGTGGCAGCATTGGTGCGCTGACCGTCGACCACCAGAACCCGGACGTCGTATGGGTTGGGGGAGGTGAGACGGACATTCGAGGCAACGTGGCCGGGGGTGATGGCCTCTGGAAGACGACCGACGGCGGCCGCACCTGGAAGATGCTGGGCTTCCGCGACGAACACATCTCGACGATCCGCGTCCACCCGACGAACGGCAACACGGCGTACATCGGCGTGTTCGGCGACGTCTTCAAGGCCGGCAACCGCGGGCTCTTCAAGACCACGGACGGCGGCACGACGTTCCAGCGCGTGCTGAACGTGAACGACTCGACGGGCGTGATCGACATCGCGATGGACGCGCAGAATCCCGAGGTGCTCTACGTCGCGATGTGGCAGGCGTGGCGTGCCCCGTGGGGCATGTCGTCGGGCGGGATCCACTCCGGCATCTACAAGTCCACCGATGGCGGCGCGACCTGGGCAAACCTGCACAAGACGGCGCGAGGCCTGCCGACTGGAAACATCGGCAAGATCGGGCTCGCCCTGTCGCCGGTGAAGTCGAGTCTCCTCTGGGCACAGATCGAGCACGACTCCGGCGGTATCTATCGGTCCAGTGATGGTGGACAATCGTGGAGCTACATCAATCGCGAGCGGAAGCTTCGCCAGCGCGCGTGGTACTACTCGCAGATCTACGCCGATACCAGGGACACGAACGTCGTCTACGGGCTCAACGTCGGCATGTTCCGCTCGCGGGACGGCGGGCGGACCTTCCCGCAGACCGTCGGCACCCCGCACAGTGACAACCACGACCTCTGGATCGCGCCCAACGACCCGCAGCGCATGGTGCAGGGCAACGACGGCGGGGCGAACGTCTCGTACAACGCCGGCCAGTCGTGGACCGACCAGGACTACCCGACGTCGCAGTTCTACCACATCTCGACCACCAACGAGTGGCCATACAAGATCTGCGGCGCTCAGCAGGACAACTCCACGCTGTGCGGCCCCAGCCGGAAGCAGGGGACCATCGAGATGGCGGACTGGTACGATGCTGGCGGCTGCGAGTCCGGCTACATCGCCGCGCATCCGCTCAAGCCCAACATCACGTTTGCGGGCTGCTACGGCGGCAACCTCGATCGTCGCGATCGCGAGACGAACTTCACGCGTGACGTGACCGTCTACCCACGCAACCCCATGGGGCACTCGTCGGAGGACATCAAGATCCGGTTCAACTGGACCTTCCCGATCGTCTTCTCCCGCCACAATCCCAACGTGCTCTACGCCGCGGGCTCGCAGCTCTTCCGTTCGACGAACGAAGGCGAGAGCTGGACGGCGGTCTCACCGCAACTCGCGCGTCGTGACCCGAAGACGATGGGACCGAGCGGCGGGCCGATCACGAGGGACCAGACGGGCGTCGAGACCTACGGCATCGTCTTCGCCTTCGACGAGTCGCCGGTGACGCCCGGGTTGCTGTGGGCCGGTACGGACGACGGCTTGATCCACATCAGCCGCGACAATGGCGTCCGATGGACGGATGTCACTCCACCGGATATCGGTGACTTCACGCGCGTGTCGATCATCGAGCCGTCGCGCTACGCCGCCGGCACGGCCTACGTGGCCGCCAACCGGTACGCGTTAGGCGACAAGACGCCGCTCCTCTTTCGCACGACCGACTACGGGAAGACGTGGACGAAGATCACCAACGGCATCGCCCCGGACCACTACGCGCGCGTGATCCGCGAGGATCCCGTGCGGCGCGGGCTCCTGTTTGCGGGCACGGAGCGCGGCGTCTACGTCTCGTTCGATGACGGACGGCAGTGGCAGTTCCTGCGCAGGAACCTGCCACTCGTGCCGGTGCACGACCTCGCGGTCAAGGACAATGACCTCATCGTGGCGACGCATGGTCGATCGTTCTGGGTGATGGACGACATCTCGTCGCTGCGCCAACTCATGCCGTCGCTTGTGATGAAGGAAGCGCACCTCTACAAGCCGGTGGATGCATTCCGGACGCAGTGGCAAGGTGGTGGAGGCGGTGGGGGCGGCGGTGGTGCCAACCAGGTCGGGGCGAATCCCCGCAGTGGCGCCGTCGTCTACTACAACCTCAAGGCGCCGAACCAGAAGGTCACGCTCGACTTCATGGATGTGGGGGGCACGGTGATCCAGTCGTTCACGAGCGACCAGACGCCCGAGGCCGCGGCGGACAGCGTGAGACTGGCCCAGGCACGGCAGGCGGCCATTGATTCCCTGGCACGTGGCGGGCTTACTCGTGACAGCGCCACCAAGGTGGTCGCCGCGCGAGCGCCGCAGGGCGGTGGCGGTGGCGGCGGGGGCGGTGGTGGTCC
>JACMLI010000434.1 GCA_014379705.1 Gemmatimonadaceae bacterium | reverse complement strand
GCGCAAACAGATGTCATCCGGGACAGCGAGCATACGCGAGCGCAAACAGATGTCACCTCGAACAAGCGAGCATACGCGAGCGCAAGAAAGATGTCATCCGGGACAGCGAGCATACGCGAGCGCAAGACAGATGTCATCCCGGACAAGCGAGCATACGCGAGCGCAGATCCGGGACCCAGCGTCATGCGCCCCAACTCTCCAGCATTCCCTCCCAGCCAGCGCTGTACGCGATCAGTGCTCGGGCTCCGGCGGCGGTTGTGGCGGACCGGCCGGACGCGGCGGCGCGATCATCTCGTAGTTTGCCGGCGGCTCCTTCCCCAGCAGGTGCTTCACGAAATAGTCCCACCGCTTCCGGATGCTGAACACCGGGAGCCCGTGCGGCGCATCGGGAAAGACCAGGAAGTCGAAGTTCGTCTTGTTGGCCTTGATCAGCGCGTCCACCATCTTGACCGAGTTGGCCAGGTGGACGTTGTTGTCGAGGTCACCGTGCATCAGCAGCAGTCGTCCCTTGAGGTTCCTGGCGAGCGTGTAGTTCGCCGCCGAGTCGTAGGACGCCTTCTCGTACGGGCCCTGGTAGCGGCCGGCCCAGTACCACGCATAGGTGTTCGGGTGGTGATTGCCCGACCCGCTCACCGCGACCTTGTAGAAGTCCGGATAACGCAGGATCGCATCCGTGGACGCGAGGCCGCCGCCGGAGTGGCCCCAGATGCCCACACGGTTGATGTCGATCCACGCGTTCTGTGCCGCGAGCTGGCGGATCCCCGAGATGTGATCGGGGATGCCGTTGTCCCCCATGTTGCGATAGTAGAAATCGTGGAACGCCTTGGACCGACGCGGCGTCCCCTGGTGATCGATCTGGACGACGATGAACCCGAGTTCGGCGAGGGCCTGCGGTTCGCCAGTGCCGCCCCAGCCCCACCGGCCCACGCTGCCGACCTGCGGCCCCGGGTAGATGTGGTCCAGGATCGGGTACTTCTTTGTCGAGTCGAAGTGGCTCGGCTTGTACATCAGGCCGTAGATGTCGGTCACCCCATCGCGCGCCTTGACCTTGATGACCTGCGGTGGGCGCCAACCGACGGATTGCAGCAACTCGGCGTCGCCGCGGCCGAGCTCGAGGATGACCTTGCCATCGACCGCAGAGCGGAGCGAGATCACCGGCGCCTTGTCGACGGGGGCAAAGGTGTCGATGAAGTACGGGCCCTTCGGCGTGAACGTGATCGCGTGGTCACCGTCCTCTGGCGTCAGCGCGGTCATGCCGCTGCCATCGACGTTCACGCGGTACAGGTGCGAGTAGTACAGGAAGCCCGGGTCCTTGCCCCATGCGCTGAAGAACACGGTCTGCGGCATCGCGCGCGTTGCGCTGTCGACACGGAAGAGGCGATCGACCACGTACGTCCCCGACTCGATCTGGTTCTTCACCGTGCCGTCGGCACCGATGCGGTACAGGTGCCCCCACCCATCGCGCTGCGACCACCAGATCAGGTCATCGCCTCCCTTGGGGACGTCCCAGTTCTCGCGCCCGAAGGAGTGCGACATCTCCACCCACGTCGCCGCGGAATCGCGCGTGAGCGCCTTCGCCTCGCCGGTCTTCGCATCGACGAGAAATGCCGTGATGCGGCTGGGACCCCGGTTGGCGTTCAGCATGAAGTACTTGTCGCCGGCCGGGTTCCAGAACGTCTGGGTGTTCACCGTGCTCTGCGGCGTGGCCGCGACCTTGGCGCCAACGCTCGTGCGGTCCACAATATCGATCGCATACATCACATGCGTCGGCACCACGGAGTCGCTCGGCACCGCGTAGCGATAGCTGCGGTCCACGGGCTGGTCGCCCGTCGACGAATACATCGGATAGATGCGCGTGCCGCGGTAGTCCTCGCGATGCACCGCGAAGCGTCGCGAATCCTTCGTCCAGTTGAGGGGCACGCGAGCCGGGCGTGGCTTCGCGGTGTCGGCGGCGGTGTTCCGCTCGGTGTTGCCGTAGGCAAAGAGCCGCTCGCCGTCCGTGGTGAGCGCGATCGAGCCGCGCGGGAGCGGAATCGAGTCTTGTCTCGTCGACCGAGCGCGCGCACCTCGCGCGTTCCGGGCCGTGGTATCGTTGCGCGCGCGGCGCGCGGAGTCGGCAGCAACCACGGCGTCGGAATCGGAGAGCGCGGCGGGACGCAGGTACAGGTTGTAGCGCCACTGGAAGACGTCCCACTTCTTGTCTGGCGAGCGGTTCGCCCACGCGGGGCCGTTCTTCACGGTGCGCGCCAGCGCCCAATCGACGCTGTCCTGCGACGTGCAGGCGTAGCTGGCGGGATCGCAGCGGAAATATCTCTTGTGCACCAGCAGCTCAATGGCCTTGCCACTGTCGATCGGCGTGAAGGTGGGAAAGCGCGCCGGATCGATGATGGTGTCGCCAGCCACGGAGAGGATGGCGGACATCCGGGCCTGGTCGAAGTACACGCGGCGGCTGGCTCGCGCCGGGTCGACAAGATAGATGGTGCCGCGATCGTTCTTTCCGGTCGACGTGTACACGAACCGGACGCTGTCATCGAGCCACTGGGGCGTGACGGTGGCGCCAAGGACGTAGGCGCCCGCCGTGCGAATCACGTCGGCACGTGAGTAGTCGACATCCTGGGCGGAAAGCTCGAAGGACGCCGCCAGGAGAACGGCGGGCAGGGCAAGCCATGTGCGCATGGGCGGAGCAGCTGGGAGGAGTGTGTGGGCTGGCGGAATATGCAGCCGGTACACAGGTAGGGAATGGCGCGCGACTTACGCCCTCGCAGGCTCCGTCCGGCGTTAGGGGCCGCCGAGTCGAAATCCCCGATCCCCTCGAAACACTTGAGGGTCCCGCGGCACAACGTAGATGAGGCCACCCGGCACAGGGGATCGCGGCAAGGGAAAGCCTCGTCCAGTACCATGGACAGCACGGCACTCATGGCGCGACTGGCGGGCCGCGCTCGCGACCCGCCAGTCTCCTCAACCCCCGCGGCGCGAGCGCTACTGCGTCACGCCATCCTTCCACGTCTTCACCTTCTGCCGGAACTGCTCGGCGAGATCCATCACGTTCACCTCAACCGTGGCCGAGGAGTCGACCACCACCTTCAGTCGCTCGGCGTTCTTCACCGCCTTCATGAAAGTCGAGTCGTGCTGCACCGCCTTTTCGTAGTGCTTCAACGCTGCGACCTTGTACCCCGAGCGCTCGAGCGCCATCCCGAGGTTGTTCTGGAAGACCGGCGACGTCGACCGCACCTGCACCACACGAGCGAGCGGTCCAAGCGCTTCCTCGAACTCCCCACGGTCCAGCAACAGCACGCCCAGGTTGTTGAGCCCCCACACATCCGCATCATC
>JACMLI010000055.1 GCA_014379705.1 Gemmatimonadaceae bacterium | reverse complement strand
CGGCTTTCTCCTGCTCGACACCGGGATGCGCATGGAGCCCGGGGCGCTGGCCCGCGTTGACCTGCTGCCCTTCTCACCGAAGTTCCGCGAGGACCAGTTCAACGCGCTCTTCCGCGACGAAACGCCCGGCCGCACGACGCCTCCGGCGCCGGCGCCGCGCACCACACCCGATTCCACCCGCGGCGACTCGTCAGGCGGGCCGCGTCCGGACTCCCGTAACGTTCGTATCGTCTTCGACGGCATCCGCACGCGACTCAGCCTCGTACCCATCGGCGTCGATGTCGGCGTGCAGGCGCTGAGCCCGGACGGAAAACAGCTCATCGTGACGTCCAACGTCGCCGGCCAGACCAACCTGTTCGCGTATGCCTTCGACGAGTTTGTCACCGACCCCGCGGTCACGCGCCAGGTCACTACGACCGCGGGAGGAAAGGGCGCCCTCCAGTTCGCGCCGGACGGCAAGAGCGTCTGGTTCCTCGAGCAGGGCCGGATCGTGAACCTCAACCTCGACACACGGGCCGTGCGCAGTGTCGCCGTGCGTGCCGAACTGGACGTGGATTTCGCCGGGGAGAAGTGGGACATCTTCAACCAGGCGTGGGAGTTCCTCGCCGACAACTTCTACGATCCGGAGTTCCACGGAGTGAACTGGAGTGCCGTGCGCGCGTCCTACGTCCCCGTGGTCGCCGGCTCGCGCACGACCGATGAACTGCGGCGTAACCTGAACCTCATGGTGGGCGACATGGACGCGTCGCACATGGGCGTCACCGGCCCGCCGCCAGCCAACACCCCGGTTGCATCGACGGGCCGGCTCGGCCTCGAGTTCGACCGTACGGCCTGGGAGCAGCGTGGCCAGCTGCGCGTGACCGCCGTGATACCTAACGCGGCCGCGGCGCTCACCGAAAACATCCGGGTCGGGGACGTGGTGACGGCGGTCGATGGCACCCCGATCACCGCCACGACGTCACTCGACTCCCTCCTGCAGTTCACGACCGGAAAACGTGCCGTGCTGACCGTCATGACCGGTGCCAGCCGGCGCGAGGTCGTGTTGCGTCCGCGGAGCGCGGCCCTCGAGAAGCAGATGCTCTACCGCAGCTGGATCGAGGAACGGCGTGCCATGGTGACGCGCCTCAGCAACGGCCGGCTCGGGTACGTGCACATGTTCGACATGGGGGGCAACGCCCTCAACCAGCTCAATCTCGATCTCGACGCCGAGATGCACGGACGCGAGGCGGTCGTGTTCGACGTGCGCAACAACAACGGCGGCTTCATGAATGGCTACGCCCTCGATGTGCTGCAGCGGTCGCCGTATGTGGACATGGTCCGTCGCGGCGTCCCGTCGGTACCAGGCCGGCCGGTGCTGGGGCAGCGCGCCCTCGAGAAGCCCACCATCCTCATCACGAACCAGCACACGCTGTCCGACGGCGAGAACTTCACCGAAGGCTACCGCACGATGAAGCTCGGTCGCGTGGTGGGCGAGCCGACGGCGATGTGGGACGTGTACACGAGTGGCGGCTCCATGGTCGACGGCACCACCGTGCGCCTCCCATTCATGCGCAACGCACAGTTGGACAACGCCGCGCTCGAGCGGGCGGCGAGACCGGTCGACATTCCGGTCGAACGCCAGATGGGGGAGAGCTATGGCGGGCGGGACTCGCAGCTCGAGCGTGCCGTGCAGGAGCTGCTCACGCAGTTGCGAACCACGGGGGCCCGGACGGGTCCGGGACGGTAGCGCCGCAGGCTACCGCGCGCCCCCGGCACGTCCGTCGCTTGACCGCCTTCCGGAAAGGCGCGATGGTTTCACGACTCGATGCTCGAGAACCTGCACTCACCCTGGTAGGTGAAGGTGGGGTTCTTGCAGCGCGGTGCTCGCACGTTCGCCGTTGGCGAGCGCGAGGAGGGCCTGCCGGTGTACCGTGGCCGTCGCCCCGGCTTCATCAATCACCCGTTCCTGGCAAGCGCGGATCCCTCGCCCGAGCGACCTCGGCGCGAGCCCCCCGTTTCTCGGTTGATGGACGACGTCCGGGGCCCTTGGGAGCGCTTCGAGACGGAACGTCGTCACCACTTCGATGCATGCGCACCGTGTGACCTGTGTGCTGGTGTGGTGTAAGCCTCGGGACGGCGTATTCACGCCCTCAGGGACCACTCTTCACGTCACAGCACAGAGGCATCCACCATGTACCTCATTCGCGACATCTACTACTGCAAGCCGGGCAAAGTCCGGCCGATGGTCGAGAAGTTCACCGCCATGTCCAAACTTTCCGAAAAGGTGGGCATGCCGAAGATGCGGATCATGACCGACATGTGCGCCGAGCGATACTGGACGATCGTATCGGAGATGGAAGTGGAGAGCCTCAAGGCGTTCGAGGAGATGATGGTCGCCCCGCCAGGGGGATCGGCCGAGGACATGAAGGAGTTCGAGAAGATCATGGCGGGCTATCACGATCTCGTCGATCACGGAAAGCGGGAGATCTACAAGATCGAGGGGTGAGCACCCGGGCCAACGTCGTGCCCGTCCATGATGCATGACTCCGGACGACGACGTACTCGCGCGAGCCCGTGTGCAATCGACGATATTGCGCCATGCCATGGCCCCGACGACAGGCGAGGTGCATCGACGCCGCGCACTCCGCACCGCACTACGACAAGTCCACGCGACTCGTCACACGTGCGGCCACTATTGCGATGATGCTGGGAGCCATTGGGGAGGGCATCGGCGCACAAGTGACGCGGAGCGACTCGCTCGCGCGTTTGCGCGTCACTGTCCAGCACGAGGGGGCGACCGTGGAGGGCGTGGTTGTCAGGGCGGGACGCGTCGCGGTGCTGACCAACGCGGCCGGGGAGGCCACGCTGGCGCTCGTCGCAGGGAGCCACGCGGTCATTGCCACGCGCCTCGGGCTCCGCCCCGACACGCTGGCGATTGCGTTACGCCCCGCGCAGGACACGACGGTGACGATGAACCTCAAGGCCTTGGTCGCGGAGATGGAGGCCGTGGTGGTGAGTGCCACTCGCAGCGAGCGACGCGTGGAGGACGTGCCGTTGCGCGTGGAAGTGATCGACGAGGAGGAGATCGCCGAAAAGGTCGCGATGACACCGGGAGACATCGCGATGATGCTCAACGAGACCGCGGGCCTTCGCGTGCAGTCCACGAGTCCGTCCCTTGGCGGGGCGAACGTGCGCATCCAGGGGCTGCTCGGTCGCTACTCGCTGCTCCTCACCGATGGCCTCCCGCTCT
>JACMLI010000433.1 GCA_014379705.1 Gemmatimonadaceae bacterium | reverse complement strand
GGTCGCCTTACCCGGGTCGGATGAGCCCGAACTCGGCGGGCGCGTTCCTCCTGCTCGCGACCAGTCTCCTGCTGCGCCGGCGTGGCACGCCGCGCGCACTCAGATGGAGCGACGCGAGCGCCGCGGTCACGGTGTTCATCGCACTCGTTTCGTGCGTGGGCTACGCGTACGGCGCCTTTGTGCTCACGACGCTGGCGTCGCAGAACCAGATCGCGGTTCACGCATCGATCCTGATGCTGGTCGTCGCGCTTGGCGTCGCGGCGTTGCGGCCGTTCGGTCCGGTGATGCGGGCCGTTGCGAGCGCTGGCCCCGGAGGCGAGCTCCTTCGCCGGATGGTCCCCCTGTACCTCGCGGTAGTGGTGGCCCTGGGCTGGTTTCGCCTCGTTGGACAACGTCGCGCGTATTTCGGGCCCGAAGTCGGCGTGGCCCTCATGGTCGTCCTCGCGATCACGCTGTTCGCCGTCATCTCCTGGCGGACCGCGGCCGCCCTCGAGCGATCGGGGCAACTGCACTTGCAGGCCGAAGACGCGTTGCGCGAGAGCGAGCGCCGGTTCCGCGTGATCGTGAACGCGACCTTCGACAGCATCATCGTGACCGAAGGAGGGGTGATCCGCGAGGCGAACGCCGGGTCCTCCACGATCTTCGGGTACGACGTGGCTGAACTCCTCGGGCGTTCGCTCGTCGACCTCATGGCGCCGGAATCCCGCCCGCTGATCGAGGTGCACGCGAGGGGCGATACGCAGGGGAGCTACGAGGTCGTCGGCATCAGCAAGGACGGGTCACGCCTGCAACTCGAGGCCGTGTCGCGCGTGCACGCGTCTCCCGCGGGGGGCCGCGTGATCATGGCGCTGCGGGACATCACGGCACAGCGCAACCTCGAGATGCAGTTCCGCCAGGCTCAAAAAATGGAGGCCGTGGGGCGGCTCGCCGGAGGGGTGGCACACGACTTCAACAACCTGCTCACCATCATCACCAGCTACACCACGTTTGCCTTGCAGGACGTCCCACCGGGCGACCCACGGGCGAGCGACCTCGAACAGATCCTCGACGCTGCGGGGAGTGCTGCCGCCCTCACGCGCCAGCTGCTCGCCTTCAGCCGCCAGCAGCCGATGGAGCTCAAGGTCCTCGAACTCAACACCGTCGTTGCGGGCGCCCAGCGGATGCTGGACCGCGTGATCGGTGAAGACGTGGAGTTGCGCACGTCGCTGGCGAAGGACCTGCGTTCCATTCGCGCCGATCCCGGCCAGGTCGAGCAGGTCATCATGAACCTCGCCGTGAATGCGCGGGACGCGATGCCCGATGGTGGCGCCCTCGTCATCGAGACCTCGAATGCCGATCTCGACGTGGCGTACAGCATGCATCACGACGGCTTGAATCCCGGGCCATATGTCCTCCTGGTCGTGAGTGACACAGGCCTTGGCATGGATGAGCGCACGCGCCAACGCATCTTCGAGCCCTTCTTCACCACGAAGGAAACGGGAAGTGGTACGGGTCTCGGGCTATCGACGTCGATCGCCATCGTGAAGAGCCATGGCGGGTTCATTCATTTGTACAGTGAGCCGGGAAACGGCACGACGTTCC
>JACMLI010000432.1 GCA_014379705.1 Gemmatimonadaceae bacterium | reverse complement strand
GGTTCTATTCGGGGGAACCGTCGAAGGAGATCAAGGAACGCTGGCAGTGGACGTTCCCGATCATCTTCTCCAAGGCCGATCCTTCGCTCCTCTTCGTCTCGTCACAACGCCTGTGGGGCACGCGCGATGGCGGCAAGACGTGGATGAAGCTGAGCGGCGACCTCACGCGCCACGCGCCGGAGACGCAGGAGAAGTCCGGCGGCCCGATCACCGGTGACATGAACGGCCCCGAGGTGTACGGCGTGATCTTCTCGGTTGGCCCGGGCAAGAAGGACCCGAACCTTATCTGGACCGGGTCCGACGATGGCCTCGTGCACGTGACGCGCGACTTCGGCAAGACGTGGGCGAACGTGACGCCGAAGGAGATGCCCGACTTCGGCCGCGTGAGCCAGGTCGACGCGTCGAGCTTTGCCGCGGGCACCGCGTACATCTCCGTGCGCAAGCCACTGCTCAACGATTTCCGGCCGTACATCTTCAAGACCACCGACTTCGGCAAGACGTGGACGAAGATCGTGAACGGGATCCGCGAGGACGCGTACGTGCACGCCGTGCGCGAAGATCCCACGCGCCGCGGGCTGCTCTACGCGGGTACACAACATGGGGTGTACCTCTCGTACGACGACGGGGCGAACTGGCAGGCGCTCAACCCCGGCCTTCCCGACACGCCCGTGGCCGACCTGATCGTGGAGGGGAACGAGCTGGTGATCGCCACGCATGGTCGCAGCTTCTGGGTCCTCGACAACATCGCGGCGCTTCGACAGTACGAGCCCGCGATCCTCGCGAAGGACCTGCATGTGTTCACGCCTCCCCCAGCCGTGCGTTCCGGGCCGGGCGCGACGTTCACGTGGTGGCTCAAGACACCGGCGAAGCGCGCGCTCCTCGAGATTGTCGATTCCACCGGTGTCGTCCTTCGGACGTGGGAGAGCGATACGATGCCGCCACGCACGGACTCCGCGGGCGCGCCAGCCGCACCACAGGGTCGTTTCGGCGCGCAGCCGTTCCTTTCCAACACCGCGGGACTCAACCGGCTCTCGTGGGACGGTCGCTCCGCGAGTGCGAGCAGCTTCCCGGGCATGATCCTGTGGGGCGCGGGCACCAACGGTCCCGCCCTTCCGCCGGGACGCTACACCATTCGCCTCACCGCCGATTCGCATACCGGGAGCGCACCACTCTTCGTGCGCCGCAATCCGTGGCTCACCGACATCACCGACGGCGACCTGCGGGCGCAGTACGTCTTTGGCCGGCAGGTGCGCGACGAGGTGACGAAGGCCAACGACGCGGTGATCGCGATCCGTCGCGTGAAGTCGCAGCTCGACGATCGCCTCAAGAAGTCCAACGACGCCGCCCTCCAGTCGAAGGGTGAGACGCTGCGCACCAACTCGTCGCAGGTGGAGGAGAACGTCTACCAGGTGCGGAACCAGAGCGGGCAGGATCCGCTCAACTTCCCGATCAAGGTGAACAACCGGCTGGCGAACCTGCTCTCCATGTCGGAGCGCGGTGATGGCAGGCCGACCACCTACATGCCGGAGATCTTCGGAATCCTCACCACGGAGCTCAAGGGCTACACGACGCGCCTCGATCAGGTGTGGAAGGTCGACCTCGCGGCCGTGAACGCTGAACTCGCTCGGCTCACCCTGCCGCGCATCGATCCGAACTGCGCGAAGGTGGAGGGGTGCGGGGTGATGTAGGCGGGCGGGCGGGCGGGCGGGTCACGGCTAAACACTCGCGTCATCCCGGACAAGTGAGCGAAAGCGAGCGCAGAACCGGGACCCAGCGTCGTCTGTTTGAAGGACGGCGGAACGACGCTGGGCTCCTGCCTTCGCAGGAGCGCCGGGGCGGTCAGCAGGTTCGAGGTCGTGGTGGAGCGGGTGTGGTGCTACCTGTGGCGGGGTCGCTCCACTGAAAGCGGATCATGCTCGTGAGGCGGGGAACGTCGGCCGGTGGGACCCTGGCCTCAACGAGGCTGCCTCGGCTGATGGCGCCGGCGATCAACAAGGCGTTGACCACGCGGCCTTCCAGCAGGAAGACGATCGTGCGCCCCCGCGCGGCGCACGTGCGCTGATACAACCGTTCTGCAGCTGCCTCCGTGAGTGAAAAGCGGAGATAGAAGCGTGCGCGCCCCTGCACCGGCTCGACGCTTGTGAAGTCGGCGTCGGTCAGGACGGGCGTGGCTTCCAATGCAAGCGTGTCCGTCCCGAAAACGGCACGGTGCGAATTCGGAGACGGCGACGCTTCCGTGATGCGGACCTCGAACAGGGACGTGTCCCGCTCCACGGCAGCGGTCGCGGAGACCGCAGTCGCTGTCACGGCCCTTGGGACCACACCCATCGCCGTGAAGCCTGGAGCTCCGCCGAGTAACGCTATCAGAATCCACATCGTCCCCTCCATGCGCTGTTCCTATCCGACCATCCGCCCGCAGTCCTAACGAATCGTGCCGCGCACCGGAGGCGCGCCGGACACCTCGAAGGTCACCGTGCGCCCCGAGCCCGCAGCGTGAGGGTCCGACTGGTCGACCGTCAGCGTGAACGCGCGCTCCTCGTTCGTCGGCGTCCACGTCGAGCGGCCCGTGACGCTGGTCCACCCCTTGGCGACCTGCACCACCCCATACGACTTGCCCGCGAGCACCGTCCCGTCCTTCAGGCTGGTTGACGTGAAGGTGCCGGTGGCGCGGCGCGCGCCGGCGGCCTGCGTGAGGGCGATCACCACAGCATGCGTCGGCTCCGTCTCGCCCACCGGCGTGAAACGGCCGCGGAGCGAGAACCGTCGCGCAGTGGTCGCCGACGTCATCGGTCGGCTCGGCATCCACGCCTCGCGCCGCAGCGTGCGACCCGCACGCACGCCCGTCGTCGCGCCGTCGCGAAAAGCCACCTGACCGTTCACCACGACGTGACGAATGCCATCGGACTTGAGCCCCGGTTCCTCGAATGTCGCGTGGTCGATCACCGTGGCGGTGTCGAACACCGTGATGTCAGCCGCCATCCCGACGGCGAGGTAGCCACGATCCACCAGCCCTGAAATGGTCGCCGGGAGTGCCGTCATCTTGCGGATCGCATCCTCCCACGTGAGCGCCTTCTGCTCGCGCACGTAGCGACCGAGCACGCGCGGGAACGTGCCGTAGTTCCGCGGATGACCGGTGGCGCCCGTCGTTGCCCCGCAGTCGCAGGAGATCGCCGCTGCCGGATACTGCATGATCTTCACGAGGTCATCCTCCTGGCCGAAGCCGAGGATGGCCGAGGGAGTGTCGGTTTCCATGATCTTGACGATCGCCTCGCCGGGTGACGTCGTGCCGAATTCCTTCATGTAGTCGCTTAAGCGACGTCGCGTCGACAGCACGAGGATGCCATCCGGCCCCGTGAACCTCGCCGCAATTGTTTCGTCGGTCTCGGCGACAATACGCTGCCGCTGCGCCGGGTCGGCGATGCGCTTGCGGAACTCCACGATTCCCCCATCCACGGCCCACGCGGGAATCGTGAGCGCGCCGAGCCCAGTGAGGCCGGAGAGGTAGGGATACACGTCCGCGGCGGTGTACACGCCACGCGCCGTGTTTGCTCGCATCTGGCCGAGGATCACGCGGGCGCTACCGCGCTCGCGCCCGCTCACCTTCATGTGCGTGACCACGGGCACGAGCCCCGCGCGTTCGCCGATGCGCATCGTCTCCTGCACCGCGGCGCGCGCGCTGAACTTGGTTTCCGGAGTCACGCGATCGTGGTTGGGAAAGTTTGTGCGCCATTTGCGTGCCGGCTCCAGCACCTGCACCACCTCGGCTTCGGTCGCGTAGTAGCCCGGCTTGTAGTCGAGGCCCGCCGACACGCTGAATGCGCCGTTCTCGAGGTTGTCGGCGATCATCTTCTGCATGCGCGCGATCTCGTCGGCGGTGGGACGACGATCGGCGTTGCCCACCACGGTGGACCACACGGAGTTGAACCCGATGTTCGCGCCGACATTGAGGGCGAGGCCCGCGGAGTCGAGCATGCGGAGTTGCGGCACGATGTCGAGCGCGCCACCGCCGTCCGCATTGAGGAACTCCGTCGTCACGCCCTGGCTCAGCATGTTCTCGGCGACCCGAAGCCCCAGCGACGTCGCGTGGCTGTGCAAGTTGATGAAGCCTGGCGTCACGAAGAGTCCGCGGGCGTCGATCGTCGCACTGGTGCGACGCGCAGACAGGTCGCCGATGGCGGCGATGCGTCCATCAATCACTCCGATGTCCCCCGTGAATCGGCGCGCACCACTGCCATCGATGATCGTGCCGCGAAGGATCACAAGGTCGAACGCTGCAGGCTGGCCTGCGCCCTGCGGCGTGAACGCGCTCGCGAGGCCGGCGAGCAGGAGGAGGATCGGAACGCGCACGGGTATTCCGGGCTGAGGAACGACTCTGGCCTCCTGCCTGCGCAGGAGCGACGGGAACGCGAAAGGGCGATGGCTGTCGAGCCATCGCCCCCCAATCTGCTCCCGGGTGCCGTGCTACGGAATCGTGACGGTCCCGGTGGACTGGGCCGACAGGTACGTCGCGCCCGCTACAGGCTTGACCGGGCAATAGCCCGTCAGGACGCAGAAGCCGTCGGCGATCGGATCCCCTGTTGAGCCTTCGCCGCCTGTTACGGTCCAACGGACCACGGAGAGGCGCCGCGGATACCAGAAGTTGGTGAAGCCGGTGACGCCGCCGAGTTCGGGAACGCGGAAGTCATATTGCGTCTGGCCACCGAGGAAGCCGCGTGTGGCGACGACGGTGAGCGTGCGCGGATCTGCCGCCTGTTCGCGGAAGTAGGCAGACACTCGCGCCGTGTAATCGGGACCGAGTGTTCCGGCCACGTTGATCGACCCGGGAGTGCTGAACACTCCGGTCACCGTCGGCAGTGACAGCGGCGGACCAAACGTGAGCGTGCGCGTCGCGACGTTGGTGGAGAAGTGGATGATCTGTCGGCGCGCCGTGGTGCTCGCCGTCGTCGTGGTCACCTGCTGGAGATCACCTGGCTGCTGTTGCGCCACTGGAACGCCATACCAGGTGCGGCCGGTGCTGGCAAACTGTCCACCGACGGCGAGCCAGGCATTCAACCCCGCTACCGTCCGGAACGTCATCGTATTGGTGAAGGCCTCGCCCCCGGTGTTGCCGAACGTGAGGGCCGCCGTGGCCGGCGCGAAGCCCTGCGTTGCGAAGTCCACCGGTGCAACCGCTACCCCGGTCGATGGGTTGAGGCCGCGGCGCAGCACCATCGACAGGACCGTGATGTCCGGGCCGTTGGCGGGGATGAAGTTGTTCCGGGTCAGCATGAGGTCGAACGGCCCGGGCGCCTGATTCTGGACCGTGAGCGTGGTGTTGAGCGGACCCGTGCTGCCGACGCCCGCATTGCCACGACCGCTGGTCGACGCAATGAGGGCGTCAAACGATTGATAGCCGGTCACGGTGCCGGTAATCGTCCGGTTGTTCACGTCGCGATAGTCGATGCACTCCGCGGCCGCGAGGTCGACGATCTCCTGTCGGGTCCCGTAGTAGACCTCCCAGTGATGTCCCTCGATCAACGGCGAGGCACTCGTCTTCTCCCCGAGGCGCACCATGGCCACCGAGCCGGTGGGCGACGCGATGTCGAACGAGAAGCGTGCTGGATCGGCCGCCGTCGCTCCCCCTGGTCCATTGGGCACAATGTGCTTCCAGGCTCCCGACCCATCCCGCACGGCGAAGTACCTCGGCACGCGATCGGAGCGGCAGAAGTTCCATGTGATGCTTCCGGTCGTTGGGAGGGCGACGCGGAAGCGCACGGGCGCCGTCTGGTCCGCGAAGCCGGCGCCGGACACGCGTACCGTGCCGGTGTAGAGTCCCGGGGCGGCATTGTCGACCGCGAGCGCAAACAGGTTCGTCGCCGTCGCCCCCGCGGCGATGGTCGCCGGCGTGGGAACTATCACGGCGGGGAAGCTCAAGCCCTGGACCGTGACCGTGACCGGTCCCACGAAGCCATTGCTGCGCTGGATCGAGACGATGCCGTACGCACTCCACGCGCGCCCCGCGGGCAACTCGAACTCGGCGGGATCCACGGCGATGCTGAAGCCAACCGGCCCGGAGGCGACGACCGTGAGTGTGATGGTCGTGTTGTTGTCCTGCACGCCCGTGGCCGATCCGCGGACCGTGAGCGTGTAGTTGCCCGCCGCAACGCTCGACGCGACCGCGAGGGTCAGGGTGGAGGTGATCGCCGTCGTCGGCGACAGCGCGAACGAGCCCGTGATCCCTGCAGGGGGCGTGACGAGGGCGAGCGTGACCGCGCCCGTGAAGCCCGTCGAGCGCGAAACGTTGATGACCGTGGATCCGCCCTGCCCCGCAGTGATCGAGAGCGTGGCCGGCGTCGGGGTGAGCGCAATCGTGGGCTGGCTGATGACCACCTGCACCGTGGTCGTCTGCGACGTGACACCCGTGCCGCTCGCGGTGATGGTCAACGTGCTGACTCCCGCCGCGGCGTTCGCGGCAGCGGTGACCGTCAGTGTGCTCGAGGTGGTGCTGGCGTCGAGGCTCGCCGGGGCAAAGGCGCCCGTCACGCCGGTCGGCAGCCCGCTCAATGCGAGCGAGACCGAACCGGTAAAGCCACCGCCGCGGGTGATCGTGAAGCCGGCTGTTGCTGAGCCTCCGGTGCTCAGGAGGATCGCCGGCGAGCCAGCGCTGAGGGCGAGCGTGCCCTGCGGTCCCGGTGGCTGGGCGGGATTCCCTCCCTTGTCACCGCCACCACACCCGGCGAGGACGCTTATGGCGAGGACGGTCAGGGCCTTCGGGACGACGGCGAACGAACGGCGGACGGTACGCATCGGCAGGACCTCGGCAGCAGTGACGCATGGGCTTCCTTCCGCATTGCGCCGGGATCGCCGGGAAACCGTCAGGCCCTAAGAACTTTCAGTCGCCGGCAGTCGAAAGTTCTTCTTGTCTGCTCCGAGCCCCTCGATCCCCCAGGCCGCTGGTCTAGGGAATCACCTGACACTCTCCGGGTTACAGGTGGTACAACGTGGATTCCAAAGCACTGCACCCCTGACTGGAGGGCTCGATGGCCAAGCGTATGGACGAGGTCGCGCGCAAGACGAAGGCGGCCGCAAAGAAGACGTACGACAAGGTCGAGACGAAGGTCCTGGTCGCCGAGGGCCGAAAGTCCTTTCAACGGAAGGCGCGCGCCGTCGCCAAGGTGAGCAAGAAGGCGGTCAAGACCGGTGCAATCGCCGGCGCGCTGGTCGCCGCTGCCGTGGTGGTGCGCGAGATCAGGAAACGGCGCGCGCTCTCCTGAGCCACCTGCGGCTCAGGGGAAGACCTCGGCCAGCAGCTTGAGCAGCGCGTCCCACGACTGGGAGTCGGCCGTCGCGTCGTACTTGAGGCCCTGCATGCCCACGCTGTCCGCCCGCGGATTCGTGAATCCATGCATCGCGCCCGGATAGTTCACGACGTCGACGGTCGCGCCGGCCTTGCGCAGCTTTGCGGCGAACGCCTCGACCTGAGCCTGCGGCACCATGGGGTCAGCGGCACCGTTGAGGATCAGGACGCGTGCCTTCACGTTGCCCGAGTCGACCGGGGCGTCCGGCGGGAGTGCGCCATGGAACGAGGCCACCGCATCGAGGTCCATGCCGCCCCGCGCCATCGCGAGGACAATGGAGCCACCGAAGCAGTAGCCAATGGCGGCGACGCGCGTGGAATCCACGCGTGGATCCGCCTTGAGCTGCGCGATCGCGGCGGTGAAGCGCGCGGTCAGCGACTCGACGTTCGAGGCGGCCGCGGTGGCGAAGGCCGCGGCAGAGTCCGGGTGCGTCGTGTTCTTTCCGTCGCCGTACATGTCGACCGCGAGGGCGACGTAGCCGGCCTCGGCGAGCTTTGTCGCGGCGTTGCGCGCGTGTTCGTTGTGGCCCCACCACTCATGCACCACGACCACACCGGGCCGGGGTGTCGTGCGTGAGGTGTCCCATGCCATGAAGCCCTTGAGCGCGGTTTCGCCCGCGGCATAGGTGACTTCACGTGAGCCGACTCCCGGGGCAACGGCGGCGGCTTCCCTGGACTCCTCGGCCTTCTGCGTGCACGCCGTCAGGAAGGCACCGGTCACGAGGGCAATCGTCAAACGCTGGCGTGCATGCATGGGTGGGTTCTCCGCTGAATGTGGACCAGATCAGAACGCCTGCAGGATGTCGTAGCCGGTCAGCACGTACGTCTTGTCGGCAGAGAAGTCGCGCACCAGCACGGCGGGGTTCTCCGGCGTGATCATGGGCGCGAGCAGCTCTACCGGCGTCTCGATGTCGACATACGGAAAGGCCTTCTGCATGATCGTCGACACGGGCTGCGTACGCACGAACGGGTCCGCGACGATGCTGGCGTAGGCGTGCGTGTCGCGCAGCGAACCGACGATGCGGCTCTCCTTGGTGATCGGGATCTGCGAGAAGTCGAACTCACTCATGCGCTTCACCGCCTGGTCCACGGTGGCAGTGACCTCGAGCCCGACGATGTCCGCGACCTTCTTGCTCTGGGCAAGGCTGCGCGCCGTTGGGCCGGCGACCGTCTCGTAGCCCATGCGACGCATCCACTCCGGATTGAAGATCTTCCCCAGGTAGCGCGTGCCGTGGTCGTGGAAGATCACGACGACGACCTCGCCCTTCCGGAAGCGATCCTTGAGCTGCAGCAGACCGGCAACCGCCGATCCCGCCGAGTAGCCGACCCAGATGCCTTCCTGGCGGACGATCTCGCGCGTGTAGATCGCGGCGTTGCGGTCGCTGACCTTCTCGAAGTGGTCGATGACGCTGAAGTCGACGTTCTTCGGCAGGAAGTCCTCACCGATGCCCTCGGTGACGTAGGGATAGATCTCGTGCTTGTCGAGGACGCCCTGCTCCTTGTACTTCTTGAAGACCGAGCCATAGGTGTCGATGCCCCACACCTTGAGCTGTGGGTTGCGCTCCTTGAGGAACTTGCCCGTGCCGCAGATCGTGCCGCCGGTGCCGACGCCCACGACGAGGTGGTCGAACTTGCCACCGACCTGTTCCCAGATCTCCGGCCCCGTCGTCTCGTAGTGCGCCTGCGTGTTGCTCAGGTTGTCGTACTGGTTGGGCTTCCACGCGTTCGGCGTCTCGCGCTCGAGGCGCGAGGAGACCGAGTAGTACGAGCGCGGGTCCTCGGGCTCGACGTCGGTGGGGCAGACGATCACCTCGGCGCCGAAGGCGCGCAGCGCGTCGACCTTCTCGCGCGATTGCTTGTCGGTGGTCGTGAAGATGCACTTGTAGCCTTTGACGATCGCGGCGATGGCGAGCCCCATGCCGGTGTTCCCGCTCGTCCCCTCGATGATCGTGCCGCCGGGCTTGAGCAACCCGTTGCGCTCCGCGTCCTCGACCATTCGTATGGCCATGCGGTCCTTGATGCTGTGCCCCGGATTGAACGTCTCCACCTTGGCGTAGACGGTGGCCGGTATGTCGCTCACCACCTTGTTCAGCCTGACAAGCGGGGTGTGACCGATGGTGCCGAGGATGCTGTCGTGAACGTTGCTTGGCATGCGCGATTCGAGGGTATCCCGGCGCTCCGGCGGAGGCCGGAGCTCCGTGTGGTGGGAATTTGCCACGAGGAACGATACCCTCGCCCCGACGCAGGACGCCAACCTCGCGCCGCGCCGGTCGACTCAACCGCGGTCGAGGGGGTCCGGGATGGGATGGATCGGCCCGTGCCCACCGTAGATGGTGGTCACGCCCCGGTCGCGGAGGAGCTGCCAGCTGCGAGCCACGACCTCGGGGTCCTCCATGGCAACCATCGACTCCATGGTGAGGTCGCCAGTGAACGCCGCCCCCATGTCGAGCACGAGCGTTACCGAATCCTCCGAGTGCCCCGGCGTGTGCACGATCTCCCCCGCGAATCCCAGGTCCTGCAGGAAGGCGCGACTGTCGGCGAGCGCCACGATCACGTTGTCGTGCGTGCTGATGTCGAGGTAGTGGTCCGCGGGCTTGGTCCACTGCTTCATCGCGGGAATCGCCGCCTGCTGCTCCGGCGCCACGATCAGTCGCATGCCGCGCTGCTTGAGTTCCTGCGCGGAGCCGGCATGGTCGATGTGATAGTGCGTGGCAAGTCCGTAGCGGATCTCGCGCAGCGGAATGTCCTTGCGCTCGATGGTCGCGAGCAGCGCCGCGAACATGCCAGGCCAGCCGAGGTCGACGATCAAACGCGACGTGCCGGCGCTCAGCACCCAGAAGTTGGTGGAGCGATAGCCGACGTTGACGATCGTGGGGTCGCGCATGGAGTCGTTGGTGTGACGGGCCCGTGACGGGGCGGCGTATGGTACTACCCATGAACGACGTCAGCCAGCACATTCAGGCCATGCATGCCACGGGTTCGATGACGGCGGAGGAGTTGCTGCACCTTAACCTCCCGAACAGGCGCACGGAGCTGGTGCGCGGGCGGTTGATCGTGCGTGAGCCCGCGGGCTATCGACATGGCGATGTCGCCATGCGGCTCGGTGTGCTGATCGGCACCTATGTGTACCAGCACAAGCTCGGTCGCGTGTTTGCCGCGGAAACCGGGTTCACCCTCGAGCGGAATCCCGACACGGTTCGCGCGCCCGATGTAGCGTTCATCCGCACCGAGCGCCTGCTGCATCCACCGCCGCGCGGTTTCGCCGAGATCGCCCCTGACCTCGCCGCTGAAGTGTTGAGCCCGGACGATCGCCCGGGCGAAGTCCTCGCGAAGGTCGCGGACTGGCTGAAGGCCGGGACGCCCCTGGTCTGGGTCGTCGATCCCATCCGCGAGCACGCGCGTGTCTATCGCGCCGACGGCAGCGAGGCGCTTGTCTCCCCGGGAGAATCACTCGACGGCGAGGACGTGCTCTCCGGTTTTGCCTGCCTGGTCGACGACGTGCTGGCATAGTCGTCCCCTCACGTCGTCATCCCGGACAAGCGAGCGCAGATCCGGGACCCAGTGTCGTCTGACCCGACGACGAGTCGGCGAAACTACAACGCCCCGCCGGAATGACCGACGGGGCGTTCTCGACTCGGAGCCTAACGGTCTGTCAGCGTGAACGCGCGGAGCGGCGCGCCCCCCGTCGTGTTGTCCGCTGCCACGAACGTGCGCGCCGAGTTCGCTGGGAGCGCCTGCCCTGCCAGCGTGATGTTCACT
>JACMLI010000431.1 GCA_014379705.1 Gemmatimonadaceae bacterium | reverse complement strand
TTGCCAAGGCCATGACCGAGTCGACCCGTGATGCGCCCGCGCGGTCGACGCTCGGACTGGTCCTCGGCACGCCGGGGTACATGGCGCCGGAGCAGATCGGCGCGGACGCGCGGGTGGATCATCGGGCTGACATCTATGCCGTCGGCGTGCTGGCGTTTGAACTGCTGACGGGGAGTGTGCCGTTCAGCGGGGCCGTAGAGGATGTGCTCTCGGCGCACCTCAGCGTGCGGCCTCCGCCGCTCAGGGAGTTGCGCGGGGACGTGCCCGCCGCCTTGTCCGACTGCATCATGAAGTGCCTCGAGAAGCGTCGCGTCGATCGATGGCAGAGTGCGGAGGAGCTGCTGGCGTGCCTCGAACGCGTGGATGCGTCAGTTGGGAGCGTCGAGCCGCGCAACGCGCCCGCCGTTGAGGCGGTTCCGGCGGTGGACACGCAAGCGACCATCCCGTGGGTACGCCGTCGGGCCCTGGTGGGCGTGCTCCTCGTCTTGGGCGTGGCCGTGCCCGGGATGCTTTGGCTCGCCGCCAGCCAACGGTCCGCAGCGCCCCTGCAGCCGCCAACCGCGGCTGCTCCCGTCTCGCGATTGCCGGCGATCGCCGTGATGCCATTCGAGAATCTCGGGCCCGCCGATGAGGAGTACTTCGCCGCCGGCATGACCGACGAGATCACCAGCCGCCTGTCTTCGGTGGCCGGGCTTGGCGTGAAGGGCAGTCGTGCCACGCGCCGCCATGCCGCGGCGCGCACGCCCACGCGCGAAATCGGCCGGGAGTTGGGCGTCGACTATGTGCTCCACGGGAGCGTGCGCTGGAACGCTCCGACGTCGAAGCGGGTGCGCATCACGCTCGAACTGATCCGCGCCGACGACGAGCGCCAACTCTGGTCGACAACCTACGACCGCGTGATCGACGACGTCTTCGACGTGCAGTCCGACATCGCGGGCCAGGTGGTCGACCGATTGGGCGTGACACTCGCGGCTGGCGAACGGACGCGCCTGAACGCGAGGCCGGCCACGAACCATGAAGCGTACGCGCTCTACCTGAAGGGACGGTACTACTGGAACAAGCGCACCGAACGCGACATGCAGGTCGCCGTGGAATACTTCCAGCAGGCGACCGACCTGGATCCGGGCTACTCGCTGGCGTGGGTGGGCATTGGCGACGCATGGATCTTTCGCGGCTGGTACAGTCTCCTGCCACCTCGCGAGACGTTTCCGAAGGCCAAGCACGCCGTGCTGAGGGCGCTGGAGTTCGACAGCACCCTCGCTGAAGCGCACGCATCGCTCGGGCACATCCTCCTGGAGTTCGATCATGACTGGGCGCTCGCTGAGCGAGAGTACCGGCGCGCGATCGCGCTCAATCCCGCGTACGCGGTCGCCCACCACTGGTATGGCGGGTTCCTGTCGGCGATGGGTCGGCACGAGGAGGCGCTGCAGCAGGCACTGATGGCGCGCACCCTCGACCCCCTTTCGTCAATCATCCAGACGTGGGTGGGGCTGCGGCACTATTTCGCGCGACAGCACGAGAGTGCCGTCACTGAATATCGAAAGGCGCTCGAGCTCGATCGCAGTTTTGCGCCCGCACATTGGCACCTCGGGATGGCGTATGAGCAACTGGGTCGGCATGCGGAGGCGGTCGCCGAGGCGGAACAGGCCCTCGCGCTCGACGAGGGCAGCCTGATCTACCTCGCGTCGCTCGGCCATGCTTATGCGAAGGCAGGCCGGGGGCAGGAGGCGCGGGCGATCCTGGATCGTCTCACCGAAGCGTCCCGGACGCGCCACGTGTCGGCCTATCACGTCGCCGTGATTCATCTCGCGCTCGGGGACACGACATCGGGGCTGGATTGGCTCGAGCGGGCGCTGGCGGAGCAATCGCCCTGGGTCGGCTACCTCAACGTCGATCCGCGCGTCGACCCCGTTCGCTCGCTGCCACGCTTCAGGGCATTGATCGATAAGACGCGCCTGCCATGACCTTCCGCTACAACTCCTGTCGTTCGAAGATACGAACGGCCATCACCGCTCCCACGACGATGGCGACGGCGGCGGTCGTCAGCAGCCACCCCGCTGACACCGCCTTCCCCAGGAGCGCGTCACTCTGGGCCGGCCAGAGGCCGAGAAAGCTGTATTGCGCGGCCGGCCCCCAG
>JACMLI010000430.1 GCA_014379705.1 Gemmatimonadaceae bacterium | reverse complement strand
GTTGAGCTCACGCTCTACGTCTCCTCCGACGTGAAGGACACCGACTTCACGGTGAAGCTTATCGATGTGGATCCCCAGGGTCGCGCCTGGAACCTGGATGAGACGATCCAGCGCGTGCGTTACCGCGAGGGCTACGACAAGGAAGTGTTCATGGAGAAGGGCAAGGTGTATCCGGTGAAGCTCGGTCCCCTCACCACGAGCAACTGGTTCGCGGCCGGCCATCGCCTGCGTATTGAGGTGTCAAGCTCGAACTTCCCGCGCTTCGACCGCAACATGAACACGGGCGGCAAGAACTACGACGAGACCAGGGGCGTCACCGCGACGAACGTGGTGCACCATTCGAAGCAGTATCCCACGGAACTCAAGCTCACGGTGGTGAAGCGGAAGACGGCGATGTGATGCACAGACGAGATAGACGAGTAGACGAGATAGGCGAGATGGTTCTGCGGCGCTCGTGACGTCCTTTTCGCCGGGTACGCCCAACTATCTCGTCTATCTCGTCTATCTCGTCCCGAGATGACTTTTGTCACCTCACCTCCAGCCGGATGTCACTGACCCGGGAGTAGCGCGCGGGCGAGCGTTCTCCCATGGACATCATCCGCGTTCAGGGACTCACGCGTGACTACGGCGCCGTCCGGGCGCTCCGCGGGGTCGATATCACCATCGCCGGCGGGGGCCAGATCGTCGGGCTCCTCGGGCCGAACGGCGCCGGCAAGACCACCCTCGTCGAGATCCTCGAGGGACTGCGCACTCGCACGGCGGGAAGCGTCGAAGTCCTCGGCCTCGATCCCGCGCATCGTCCCGAGGTCCTGCGCGCCCGACTCGGAGTGCAGCTGCAAGCCACGGCGTTCATTCCCGAGCTCACCGTTCGGGAGACGCTCAAGCTGTACGGCGCGCTCTACCCGCGCGCGCTCGCCCCGGCCGCGATGCTCCCCGAGGTCGACCTCGTCGACAAGGCCAACGCACGCGTCTCGACGCTCTCTGGCGGCCAGAAGCAGCGCCTCGCCCTCGCCATGGCGATGCTGCACGAGCCTGACCTCTTCATTCTCGACGAACCCACCTCGGGGCTCGACCCGATCGCGCGCCGCCAGATCCACGAGATCCTCAAGAAGCTGCGCGCGGCGGGGAAGACGATCCTGATCTCGTCGCACTACCTCGACGAGATCGAAACCCTGGCCGATCGCGTGATCATCCTCCGTGCCGGCGAGATCGTCGCCGATGGCACCCCGATGGAACTCGTGGCCCGCGCCGCCGGGCGCTCCACGATCTGGTTCTCGGTGGAAGGCGCCGAGGTCACGCCCGAGGACTTCCTTCCGGGCAGCGACTTCGAGGGACGCGACGGGGACCTGCTGCGCTATGGCACGAGCGACCCGACCCTCGCCGTGATGCAACTCGCCGACGCCCTCCGAGCCTCCAACTCGCGTTTGCAGGATCTGCGCCTCAAGAGGCCAACGCTCGAGGACCTCTACGTCCAACTGATCAGCGCCGCGCCGGTCGACGGCCCACACGCCCTCAACGCCACCGCGAGATGACCATGTTCCTGCAGGGCCTCATGGCGCTCATCAAGGCGCACATGCTCGAGATCGTCCGGTCGAAGACGGCGATCTTCTGGATGCTGGCCTTCCCGTGCGGATTCCTCCTGCTCAACGGCTACGTGATGGCGCGCGGCGATGCCCGGGTCGCGGGCTACATGATGCCCGGCCTCCTCACCATCACCCTGATGTCGAGCGGTCTCTTTGGCGTCGCGCTGCCCATGGTGCAGCAGCGCGAGATCGGCCTCCTGCGACGCCTGCACGTCACTCCCGTCTCCGCCGCCGCGGTCGCGCTCTCACATGGCGTCACCGCCGTCATCAGCGGCACGGCAGTGCTGGCGCTCCTCATGGGCCTGGCCACGCTCCTCTTCCGCATCGAGATGGCCGGCTCGTGGGTGACGCTCTTCGTCGTGTTCCTCTGCGGCGCGTCGGCGCTGATTCCCCTCGGCCTCCTCGTCGGGAGCACCGCCCGGGACGTGCGCACCGCCCCCGCCATTGCGAACCTGCTCTTCTTTCCCCTGATGTTCCTTTCGGGCTCCGCCTTCCCGCTGGCCATGATGCCGGATGGCATCAAGCGCTTTGCCCGCGTGCTGCCCACGACCTACCTCGTCGATGCCTATTCGAGCGTGATCGTGCGCGGCGAAGGCCTCGTGGCCATTGGTGGCACCCTCCTGACGCTGCTGGCCGTCGGCGTCGTTGGCATGGTGCTTACGTCGAGCCTCTTCCGCTGGGAGGGCACGGAGCCGATCTCGCGCAAGGCGCTCGCCGCGATCGCGGTGTCGTTTGCCGTCGTGTTAGGCACGGCCGCCCTTGCGGCCCCCGCGTTCCGTATCGACGAGCTGCCCGGGAACCGCGTGATCCAGGCCGGCACCGCGAAGGGCGTCACGCGCATCCTGCGTGGTGCCACGGTCCTCGACGGCCTGGGCGGACGCATCGACAACGCGCGCGTCGTCATTCGCGACCAGCGCATCGTGGAGGTCACGGTCGATGACTCCACGCGCGCCGACTCCACGGCGGGCGATAGCGTGGTCGTCGAGAACTTGGTGGGACGCTTCATCATTCCCGGCCTGATCGACTCGCACGTGCATTGGGGCGGCTCGGCAGGCTTTGGCGACACGCCGGAGGAACGCAGCGACCTGCGCATGGAGCATGACTTCGGCGCCGCCCTCTCCGCGGGGGTGACCTCCGTCGTCTCGCTGACCGACGACATGGCATCGATGCGATCCCTCGCCGAAGCCGTGGCCGCCGCGAAAGAGCGAGCGCCGCGCACCTTCTTCTCCGGGCCCTCCATCACGGCGCGCGGGGGCCATCCCGCGAAGATGTTCGAGTTCATGCCCGGCATGGCCGAACAGCTGACGCGACAGGTGAGTACCGAGGAAGAGGCAGTCGCGGCCGTCGCTGAACTCGATCGTGGAGACGTCGACATCGTGAAGCTGGTCCTGGAGCCCGGCTTCCCCGGGAGTCCCATGCCCCGCCTCGACGAGAAGGTCTTCCGAGCTGCGGTCGCAGAGGCGAAGCGACGCAAGATGCTCACGACGGTGCACATCGGCACCGATGCCGATGCGCGCCTCGCCATCGACGCGGGCGTGGACGGACTCGAACACGCCGCGCGCGGACTGACGCAGGAGACGCTCGCCCTGATGGCGTCGAAGCGCATCACCTTCACGCCAACGAACGTCGTCCTCGACCTGGCGTGGAAGGAACGTGCGATCTCCGGCGGCGACGACCTCGCGACGCGTCTCGCGCTCCCCTCGATGCGAAAGAGCCTCCTCGCCCCCGAAGGCATCTTCCAGAAGAACTTCACGACCGATGCCATGCGTGCCAACATGGCGCGCGCAACCGCCGGTTCCGTCCAGCAGACCGCGCTGGCCGTGCGCGCCGGCGTCCCGATCCTCGCCGGCTCGGATGCTGGCAACCCGGCGACCTTCGCGGGCGTGGCACTGATTCGTGAACTCGAGTTGCTCGCCGAGGCCGGCATGACGCTCCGTGACATCCTGATCGCGGTGACCTCACGTCCCGCCGACCGCCTCCGCCAGTCGAGGCTGGGCCGCGTCGCGTCAGGCGCGGTCGCCGACCTCGTCGTCCTCGACCAGGACCCCACCCTCGACGTCGCCGCCTATCGCACGGTGCGTTCGGTCTACCTCGGGGGGCGCAAGCTCGACATGGCGAAGCTACTGACGACCTCCCCGGGCACATGGCAGTTCGGCAAGTGACGAGGTACCTTCCGGCATGAAGTGGCGCCTGCTTCCTAACGATCCAGCGCAGAGCTGGCTGCGCTATGCGTGGCTGATCTACGCGCTCCCCTTCTTCGCCACGGCGTTCGCCCCCGGCCTCTCCCTGGGCCAGCGCCTCGCGATCTGGGGCGCGTGCCCGGTGTTCCTCGTGCTCTACTTCTCCGGGTACTGGATGCGCGACCGCCGCATCTACGCGATCGTCGTGTGTCTTGCCGCGATGGCGGTCCTGTACGCCACGATCACCCCGGTCGCCGCGGTCTTCTTCATCTACGGCGCGGCGTTCCTCGGCTCCTGCCGTCCGCGCGTCGAGGCGATCATCGCCCTGCTCGTCCAGGCGTCGATCGCCGTCGTCGCCGGCCTGCTGCTCAACTTCGACCTCTGGTACTTCATCCCGGCGGTCATCATCGCGCTCTTCATTGGCGCCGTCACGATGCATGGCCGCGAACAGGCGATTGCCAACTCGCGACTGCGCCTCGCGCGGAGCGAGGTCGAGCGGCTGGCGCAGCTCGCCGAGCGCGAACGCATCGCTCGCGACCTGCATGACCTGCTGGGTCACACGCTGTCGGTGATCACGCTCAAGAGCGAGCTCGCGGGCAAGCTCATGACCGCCAACCCGGAGCAGGCCGCCCGCGAGGTCGCCGACGTGGAACAGATCGCGCGCGAGGGACTCGCGCAGGTGCGCGCGGCGATTACGGGGTATCGCTCCTCGGGGCTCAACGCCGAGATCGAGGCGACGCGTGAGACGCTGCGCACCGCCGACATCGCCACCGAAGTCGACATCCAGCTGGTCCCGTTAGGCCCGGCCGAGGAGACGGCCATCGCCCTCGCGCTGCGCGAGGCGACGACGAACGTGATCCGGCACGCAGACGCCAAGTCGTGCCGCATCCGACTCTACGCGCGCGAAGGCACGGCACTTCTCGAGATCGAGGACGATGGCCGCGGCACCGATCGCCCCTTCGGCAATGGCCTCACCGGCATGCGTGAACGGCTCACCGCGCTCGGCGGCGCGCTGAGCCGGGAGTGGGCCCGCGCACAGGAACCGCGCGGAACGCGTCTCGTGATCTCACTCCCGCTCCGCGCGATCGTCTGACGCGATGCCAGTCCGGGTACTGATCGCCGAGGACCAGGCCATGGTGCGGGGCGCGCTCGCCGCCTTGCTCTCCATCACGTCGGGCATCGAGATCGTCGGCCAGGCCAGCGACGGTCGCGAGGCCCTCGAACTCGCGGCCAAGGTGAAACCCGACGTGATCCTGACGGACATCGAGATGCCGCACGTCACCGGTCTCGAGATGGCGGCGCAGATCCAGCAGACGCGACGCGGCGCCACACCCCGCGTCATCATCCTCACCACCTTCGCGCGCCCCGGCTACCTGCGTCGCGCGCTCGACGCGGGTGCGTCAGGCTACTTGCTCAAGGACGCGCCGTCCGACCAACTCGCCGATGCCGTGCTGCGGGTGCACCGCGGCCTTCGCGTGATCGACCCCGCGCTTGCCCAGGAAGCGTGGACCGAGGCCGACCCGCTGACTGACCGCGAGCGCCAGACACTGCGCGCCGCCGAGGAGGGCCTGACGAGTGCGGAGATCGCCGAGCGATTGAGCCTGTCAGAGGGCACGGTGCGGAACTACCTGTCCGAGGCGATCAGCAAGCTCAAGGCGGGAAACCGCGTCGAAGCGGCGCGTTATGCGCGGCAGCGGGGGTGGCTGTAGGGCGGACGGATCTTCTCGTCATCCCGGTCCGGAGAGCAAAGTGCGCCCCCTTTGTCATCCCGGTCCGGCGAGCGAAGCGAGCCGAGAACCGGGACCCAGAGTCATTCCAGCGACGCTCGGTCCCGGATCTGCGCTCGCTGCCCGCTCGCTTGTCCCGGATGACACTTGGGTGTCGGATCCATGTGTTGCTCATGGTATCGCGTACTTGCTCCGTACCTCACGGATCACGGCGAGGGCCGCGGGAGACAGCGTTGGGTACTGCGACGGAGCGCGGCGGGCCGCTTCGTCGTAGGCGAGCCAGAACCCGAAGGCGTCTCCAACGACCGACAGCAGGCGCTCGCGACCGAGCGTCGCGAGGATGGCTTCGCTCATCCAGCTGCCCATGGCGCGGCCGTTGTCGGGGAGGGCGCCATGCAGGTGCCGGCCCTTCGCCGCGCGCTGCGCGCTGTCCGGAGTGGCGGCGATCACCACCAACATCGAATCGGCAAAGCGGAGCCAGCGTGGTGAGTCCGCGTACACCTTGGGGTAGGCGCGAAAGTATTCGGCGCCGCTCGATCCATCCGGATAGCGCTTCCGAAGGCCGGCGTCATCGAGCTCGATGGCGGGACGCTTGTCGACCAGGCCCGCGATGCCCTCCACCTCGACGTTCACCAGCGCCCAGGGCAGCAGGTCGCTCCCAAAGGACTTCATCGGGCGCGCGATGCGGTTGCGATAGTTGTGGTGCAGCTCGTGACCGAGCAGCTCGTGCGCGGCGCCGTGACGCATCACATAGAGCGGGTCGAGCACGATCCGCGGATAGCCGCGCGCATCGCGAAAGACCGCCCACGAGACTTCGGGGGCTGCGAGATTCGCGGTCGTTCCCGCGGGCAGCCATGCCTGCGCGAGCACGGCACCGGAGTCGAGGGTCTTCGTCGCGGTGACCTGCTGAAAAAACGCGTCGATCGCCGTCCGTTGGCGACTCACTTCTGCAAGGTGCGGAAGGACCATCGCGATCCACGACGTCGTTCGCCCTTCGGCTTCAAGTGAATCGCGCAGGGACGGCTTGTACGCGAGCCGGAACGCGCGGCGTAGCGCTGCCCCGCGACGCTCGCGCTCCTCGAGGAGGGCATAGCCAGGCGTGGCGAAGAGTGCCGTCCACTGGGCCGCGGTCGGCTCGGCGCCCGCGACGAGGACGTCGTGGATCCGCCAGAAGGCATCGACGCCGCTCCAGTCCCCCTGCGCGTTTGCACGACCGGGGGTGAGCGCGGCGACGAGCGAGAGCAGCAGGACGACGAAGATTCGCATGCCGACAAATAGGCGCCTGTCTTCGTTCCGGACAAGCGAACGACACGGGGCTCCGGCCTTCGCCGGAGCGACGAAGGAGGGACGCTATGCCTTACGAGTGTCGGCGATGCCCGTCCGCAGGCGCGCGAGCGAATACCGCACCAGGTCGTCGAAGGCGCCCGTCCGATGCAGTTGGCCATCGATCGCGAGCGTCGCGACCCCGTGCACCAGGGACCACACGTGCGTGGCCATGAGGGCGATGTCCTCGGCCCGCATCACGCCATCGCGTTGCAGTGCGGCCAGGGCATCGACCAGCGCCTGGAACGCCCCCTCCGCCTCGACCTCGAGTTCGGGATCGTGCACCTCGGCGTGGACAAAGCCCCCGAACATCACGCGATAGTGCGAGGGATTCGCCACCGCAAAGCCAATGTAGGCCACGCCCATCGCCTGGAAGGCCGCGTCGTCATGCCCCCCGGCATCCCACGCGCTCACCAGCTGCTCGCGCAAGGTGCGGAACCCTTCCGTGGCCACGGCGGTGAGGAGGGCGCGCTTGTCGGCGAAGTGCCGGTAGAGCGCCGTGCGCGACACGCCAACGCGGGCCCCGATCTCTCGCAAGGTGAGCCCCTCCACTCCCTCCGCGCGAATGGTCACGAGCGCCTCGTCGAGGAGCGCGCGGCGGAGGTTACCGTGGTGGTAGGGACGCGGCGGCTTGCGCGGGGCACGCTTGGCAGGGCTCATGCGCGGATCTTAGGGCACGGTGTTGACAACGTCAACACTTGCTGCTACCGTATGTTGACAACGGCAACATCCGAGGACTCATGCCACGACCCGTCCCTTCGATCGCGAGCCCGGCCCCCGCCGGCCTGCCCGGCCGCCTCTGGCAGGCCAGTCCGCCACTCACGGCGTTCAGCGCGCTGATGTTCGTCGCTGCTGCCCTGTCGCTCGTCGGCCTCGTCGTGGATCCGCGCGTCATCACCGGAGCGCCGGCATGGCTCAAGCCATTCAAGTTTGCCGTGTCCACGGGCATCTACAGCATCACCCTCGCGTGGATCTTCCTCTCGCTGCCCCACGCGCCCCGCGTGCGGCGGGTGGTCGGGTGGACGACGGCGATCGTCCTGCTGCTCGAGGTGGTGATCATCGCTTTCCAGGCGTGGCGCGGCACCAGCAGCCACTTCAACGTGGCCACCACGCTCGACCAGATCCTCTTCGCCGCGATGGGCATCGCGATCATGACGCAAACGGTGGTGAGCGTGTCCGTCGCCGTGGCGCTCTGGCGACATCGGTTCAGCGACCGTCCCCTCGGATGGGCCCTGCGCCTCGGCATGACGCTCACCATCTTCGGCGCCCTCACGGGCGCGCTCATGACCACACCGACGGCGGCCCAGCTGGCCGACGCGCGGGCCGGCGCGCCCATGATAGTTTCGGGCGCGCACACCGTGGGTGCCCCGGACGGCGGCCCTGGCCTACCCGTGACGGGATGGAGTCGCGAACACGGAGATGTGCGCGTGCCGCACTTCGTCGGGCTGCATGCGATTCAGGCTCTGGCCCTCCTGGCCGTTGGCCTGCGCCGGTGGCGCCGCCCCGAGAGCGTCCGTACTCGCGCGGTGCTTGTGGGCGCGGCAAGCTATGCGGCGCTCTTCGGCCTGCTCACCTGGGAGGCGCTACGTGGACATAGCGTGCTGGCGCCTGACGCGACGGCTGTCACGGCATTCGCCACCTGGGGAGCGCTCACCCTCCTCGCGTCGGGCTGGATCGGCCTCTCCGCCCGCCGCGTCCCGAATCACACCCTCGATGGAAGGACGGCATGACGGCAGAGCAACTCTTCTCGATCCTGAACCTCGTGGCGATGGCCGGATGGCTGCCAATGATCCTGCTGCCCCGGAAGCGATGGACATCGACCGTGGTGCCGGTCGTGGTGCCGTGCGTGCTCGCGCTGGTCTACATCGGCCTCGTCGCGACATCCATGCCGGGGAGCGAGGGCGGCTTCTCCTCCCTGGCCGGCGTGAGCGCGCTGTTCGCTAACCCGTGGGCATTGCTCGCCGGCTGGGTGCACTACCTCGCCTTCGACCTGTTCATCGGCGGGTGGGAGGTGCGCGATGCCCAGCGACGCGGCGTTCCGCACCTGCTGGTGATTCCCTGCCTCTTCCTGACGTTCATGCTCGGGCCTGCCGGGCTGCTATTGTACCTGGCAATCCGCGCATTCAGGGGGCGGACGGCCGCGGCAGCGACCGCCTTGGAGTAGCGCGGACGACGAGGGGGATTCCCCTACGAACTTGCGTCGTTCGGCTGACGGCTCGCGCGTTGGCGCACGGTAACCTGCTTCAGGAACCCGCCGTGCGACCCGAGGACACCGATGTCGAGCCACATCGCCACATCTCACGTCGACGCACGACTGGCGATGCCAGACCCGGCCGGTGCGTGGATCGAAAGCTTCGACGATGACCGGGAGAAGTTCGCGGTGTTGCAGCAACGGCTGTCGCCCCTGTTCCGGCGCGTCTTCCCGGATCGTCATGCGAACCAGACGGTCGTCGTGGTCCCGAGCCTTTCGCTCGACCGCGAGGAATTGACCAAACTCACCGGAGCGAGCCACTACGAAGAGCGGCTCCTCTGCATGCTGATGCTGCTCCGGCTGCCACGCACGCACGTTGTCTACGTGACCAGCGAGCCGTTGGCACCGGCGATCGTCGAGTACTACCTGCAGTTGCTCCCCGGGATACCGGTCAGTCACGCCCGCCGGCGCCTCACGCTGCTGAGCTGTCACGATGCGTCGACCGACACGCTGACGGCCAAGATCCTCGCGCGCCCGCGCCTGCTCGAGCGCATTCGCGCCGCCATCGCGGACCCATGGTCCGCGCACATGACCTGCTTCAACGCCACGCCGCTCGAGCGACGACTCGCGGTGCAGCTCGGCATCCCGCTCTACGCCTGCGACCCGGACCTGGGCGACCGTGGCACGAAGAGCGGGAGCCGTGAGGTGTTCCGTCGCGCCGGCGTGCCTCATCCCGATGGATTCGAACGCCTGAGGGACCTTGACGACGTGGCGAATGCGTTGGTCGAGCTCAAGCGACGCCAGCCGACGTTGAAGCGAGCGGTGGTCAAGCTCGAGGAGGGGTTCTCCGGCGAGGGAAACGCTGTCTTCGCCTATGACGGCGCGCCCGACGGTGCGGCACTCTCGCAGTGGGTGCGCGCTGAACTGCCAACGCGCCTGCGCTACGTGGCCCCGGACGAGTCCTGGGAACACTACCGCGCGAAGTTCGCGCTGATGGGCGGCATCGTCGAGTGTTTCGTCGAGGGCGCCGTGGTCCGCTCTCCCTCCGTGCAGTGTCGCGTCGATCCGCTCGGCCTGCCGAGTGTCATCTCCACCCACGACCAGTTGCTTGGGGGGGCGTCGGGTCAGGTGTACCAGGGCTGCGTGTTCCCCGCCGCGGCCACGTACAGCGTTGCGATCCAGGACGCCGCAATGCGCGTTGCCGATACGTTGGCGCAGGACGGAGTGCTTGGCCGATTCGGAGTCGACTTCGTGAGCGTGTTGCGGGGATCCTCGTGGGAGAGCCAGGCCATCGAGATCAACCTGCGGAAGGGTGGCACCACACATCCCTTCCTGATGCTGCAGTTCCTCACCGATGGCACCTACGACCCCGAAACGTGCACGTTCCGCACGCCAACCGGCCGCGCGTGTTGCTACTACGCGTCGGACAACCTGGGCGACCCAAGCTATCGCGGCCTCACGCCCGATGACCTGATCGACATTGCGGTGAACAACGATTTGCACTTCGACGCTGCCAGCCAGCAGGGCGTGACGTTCCACCTGATCGGCGCGCTGTCCCAGTACGGGAAGCTTGGCACCGTGTGCATCGGAGCAACGCACGCCGATGCGGAACGCTACTTCCATCGGACGGTGGCGGTCCTGGATCACGAGGCACGCCGCTAGCACGCCTGTGGCGAGTTGCGCAGCCGCTCGCCTGCTGC
>JACMLI010000429.1 GCA_014379705.1 Gemmatimonadaceae bacterium | reverse complement strand
TTGCCCCTGGCCTCAAAACCCTCAACCCTCCGACAATGCCCGCTCGCTCACTCCTTTCCCTCAGCGCCGTTTTCGCCCTGTCCGCCTGCAGTGTGATCCGCGGCGGTTCCTCTGCCCCACTGCCGGCGGGAACGTCGGTAACCGAGAACGGAATCACCTGGATTCTGCCCTACGGGCCTGCCACGCGTCCGTTCACGCCAGCGGTCCGCGTTGGCGATCTGCTCTTTCTCAGCGGTCAGATCGGTACCGACGCAAATGCGCGCGGCGAGCTCATTGCCGGAGGAATCAAGCCCGAGACGCGGCAGACGATGCTCAACATCAAGGACGTCGTCGAGAAGTCCGGGTCGTCGATGGCGCGCGTGGTGAAGTGCACGGTCTTCATGGCCGACATGCGAGAGTGGGGGGACATGAACGAGGTCTATGTCACCTTCTTCCCAACCAACAAGCCGGCGCGCAGTGCGCTGGGCGCCAACGGCCTGGCGCTTGGGGCCAAGGTGGAGATCGAGTGCATCGCCAAGGCCGGGGATGCGCCGGCACCGTAGCATCATGCTCGCCGCGCTCGCCGTGCTGGCGATGCTCGGCCTCGCCGGACCCGTGGCAGCGCAGAAGGCCGGCCGCCACGGTACCGTCCGCACGGACACCCTCTGGTCACAGGCGTTAGGCGTCCGCAAGCAGGTCGTCGTCTGGCTTCCGCCGTCGTATACGCAGGAAGCGAGTCTACGCTACCCGGTCGCGTACTACTTGCACGGACTGTGGGGCGACGAAACAAACTGGCTGCAGCTTGGAAAGATCGACGCCACGCTCGATTCGCTCATGCGCGCCGGCCTCCCGGAAATGATCGTCGTCATGCCCGACGGGGACGACGGCTGGTGGACCACCTGGAACACCCTCGGTGACTTCGCCGCCTGCCGCCGAACGGGCGCGGCCGACCGCAAGGAGCCTGCGGACTCGTACTGCGTCCCCTGGCCGCACTACGACGATTACGTCGCGCGCGATCTCGTCCAGCATGTCGATCGCTCGTATCGCACCAGGGCCGACCGCGCGCATCGCGGCATCGCGGGGTTGAGCATGGGCGGTTATGGCGCGCTCTCGATCGCCTTCGCCTACCCCGACATCTTCACCGCGGCCGCCAGCCACTCGGGCGTGCTGTCGCCCCTCCTTGGCGGACGCGACACGACGAGCCGGACCACTCGTTATGCGTCGAACGGTGCGCAACTGCGAGAGGGATGGGGACCGCGCTTCTGGGGGCTCATCGCCCCGGCCTTCGGTACCGACACCGCCGCCTGGTGGTCGCGCGACCCCGGTCGTCGCGCCACTCGGCTGGCGGCGACCCGCCGCGCGCTCCTTCCACGCCTCTTCATCGACGTCGGGACGGACGACGGCCTGCTGGAACAGTCGCGCGACCTGCGCGCCACCCTCCAGCGCGCAGGCATTGCGCACGACTATGCAGAGCATCCCGGTGCACACGACTGGGACTACTGGCGTAAACACGTCGCGGCGAGCGCCGCCTGGATGTCGCGGGTCATCGGCGCGCCCTGATCACCCCGCCAGCGTGACCATGTGGTGCTGTCGAGCAAGCGTTTCAAGCCGTAAGTTTGACGGCAATGTCCAGCTTCTTCCCGCATCACACCGAGAACTGGAAGATCGAGGAGCCCGCCGCCCTCCGGCGACTCTCCATCTCCCTGATCGAGATGGCTGCCATCACTGGAGTCGTGCTCCGGTTGTATCGCGCCCTCACGATCACCCTCGGGCCGACACAGAGCCTCATCTACATCGCGCTGATGCCGACGATCGGCATCCTCTTTCTGTGCGTGATGACGACGCTGCACCTGGGCAATTTCCCCGTGCGTTCG
>JACMLI010000054.1 GCA_014379705.1 Gemmatimonadaceae bacterium | reverse complement strand
GAGGGGTCGTGCAGGTCGGACGCGGGCATGGGCGAGTCGCGGAACGGGGGGAGGGGGATAGAGCACCGCCCCACAGAGGGCCGTGCACCGGGGCCTGCACCGGAGTTGCGTCCCGACGTAATCGGCACGTGGTCGCCCGGGTTCCCCGGAGCGTTCCGGACGGGTCAATCTACGCCCGCTCGCGCGCCCGGCCTACCGCACGCCGACCAACGGGCGAGGGTGGCCGGTGAGTGGACGCCCGTGGGCGGTGAGTGGACGCTCGCGGGTGGTTATGGTCCGCGCCGCCCCGGCCGTCACCCCCGTCAGCCAGCCGCGCGCTGCGCCTGGGCTACGGGAGTATCACCGACCTGGAGGAGGTGGTCGACGACCGCATGCGAGCACACGTTCTTCGTTACGGCCGTACCCCCGGTCGATCGCACGCGACGAGATCGCGGAGCGGATCGAGCGGGGCGGCGGCCGCAAGGAGTTCACGCGCGAGGAGCTCGTGCCGCTGATTGAAGAGCGAGGACCTACGGGCCAAGGCGCCGGACGAGCCAGCAGTTCGGCTGTGGGTACACGGTTAGGCGAGTCAGGCGTTCGAGCAGGCGCCGACTGTCGAATTGGACTGGACGCGCTTCTTCGACATCGACGTGCGGCAGGTCGCGTCTCCCGACGAGTGGCGGGACCACATCCTTCCCGAACTCCGCCGCGCGCGCAGATCGAGGCGACGCCGGCGGGCAAGTACATCGATCTCCGGGGGAAGGTGCCTCTGACCGCGGCTCTGGCAGATTGAATCGCTGGTGTATACGCGCTGCTGCGATTTCAGGCGTGCTGGATCACCGCGGGCGGCCGGCCCTGCTGCCGGCGTTTCAAATCCAAGCTGATCTGGGGGCGGTGCCGGTAGCTCCATGCCGCTTGCACCAGGACATGTCGGCAGTGGCTGTTGCCGGCCTTCGTGATCGAGCCGAGCCGGACGCGATTGCCGCTCGAGTCCTCGCGCGAAATCAGCCCGAGATAGGCGCTGAGCTGTTCCGCCCGCGCGAACCGACGCCAGTCGACGATCTCCGTGGCGAACACCATCGCGGAGTGCAGCGAGATGCCGCGGAAGCACTGCAGTTGCTTGACCACCGGCGCGAGGGTCGGCAGCTCGGCCAATTGTTCGATCTGCCGATCCAGGTCCTCGCGTCGCTGCAGCGCCTTGCGAGCACTGGATGTATCGAGTCGGTCGGTGCGCACGCGCAGAAAGGTGCCGAGAGTCATCGCGCACCTTGAGGCCCGCGGGGCTGGGGCCTAACGCGACCCTATGAGATTGAAAGTCATGGGTGGCTCGAGAGCTTCGGCATCTCGCTGAAGGCCTCTTGCGAGCGCAGCTTCACCACAACCTGTGCGGGAGGCGTTCATGACTTTCGTTGGATTCGATCTCCATAAGCGATACATCTCGGCCTGCGCTGTTGATCATGCTGGCGAGATCATCGCCGAGCGGCGGCAGCTTTCGACGACCCTCGGGGCGGTGCACGCATGGCTCAGCGGGATGCACGTCGAGGCCGGCGTCACCGGCCTCGACGCCTGCAGCGCTTGAGCGGTTGCCTTCCTGGTTGGGGAACACCACAGACGGCAAGCCCGTGGCGCAATGGAACTGCGCGCCCGGCGCGATCGTGTACTGCATCAGCGACACCAGGTCCGGCGTCCCCTGGCCCTCACCGTTGTCCACCACAACCCAGACATTGTGCGTGGGACCAGCGATCGGAACCTGAACGTTGTTGACCCAAAGCTTCGTGATCCGCCCGGCGATCCTCGCCGTGTTACCGCTGATGCCCATGCAGATGACGTCGCCGTGGACCTTATTCTGCCGTCCCGCCGCCGTCGTCAGCTCCAGCTCGTAATGCCCCTTCGCCGCGAATGGCGTGGAAGGGTCCGTGCTCAGCGCCACGAAGGAGTACTTCTCGCTCACGACCCCTGGGGAGGCGGGGAAGTTGAGCCCGACGTGACCGGATGCGCGACCACCCGCCGCAGCCTGCGCGGCAGCGACCATCTGCGTCGATGGGGACTCGGTTGCGAAGGCGAGGTCGAACGGTCCGTCTGCGGTGTATCCG
>JACMLI010000053.1 GCA_014379705.1 Gemmatimonadaceae bacterium | reverse complement strand
TGGCGCAGGCAATGAGCAGCGTCAGCGCCATGGCCGTCAGCGTGGCGAGCAGCGCCGGCTCGAGGGGGCCGACGAGGAACGCTCGGACCGGAGTGACGCCGGGCGCCTTGAGCTTGTCCCACTGCGCCGGGTAATCGAAGCGCTCGTCGAGCATGCTCCGCAAACGGTCGAGCGACGGGCCCATCGCGTTCAGCTGCTGGCCCGGAGCGACGCGACCCACGAACGCGTAGACGCCGCTGCGCCGTTCGGGGTTGATCGCTTCCGGCGTCCAGACGCGGATGTTCGGCGCGGGGAACCAGAACCCGGCGGGCATGACCCCTACGACAGTGCGAGGAATGCCGTCGAAGCGAAGGACCTTCCCGATGAGACCAGCATCACCGCCCATCTCCCGCCAGAGTCCGTGACTCACCACCGCGACCGGCTCCGCCCCGGGCACGTCATCGCCCTCCTCGAAGCCGCGTCCGAGCATCGCCTTCGCGCCGAGGACCGAGAAGAACTCCGCGGAGGTCGCCATGCCGGGCAGCAGTCGCGTCGTGGATCCCTCTTCCTGCAACGTCACGTCGCGGGGCGTGTAGGCGGCCACTTCCGCAAAGCCGGGAATGCGCCCGCGCAGGTAGGTGAACTCCTGCGCCGTCCAGTCATAGGGCGCCCAGAAGACGCCGACGTCCTGTTCGTTGGCGATGGGGAGGGGATCGAGGAGGAGCCCGCGCGCGATGGCGAAGATGGCCGCCGTGCCTCCGACGCCCAGGGCGAGGGTCAGCGTCGCCAGGAGCGCGTAGGTGGGGCGTCGCAGAAGGCGTCGCATGGCATAGCGGACGTCGATGATCCAACCTTCCATGGAAGGTCCTCCGGGTCGGTTGCGGTTCGCGCGCGGTTCAAAGCCGGTCCACCCACGCCACCAGGTGCGCCGGACAAGCGTCGGCATGGAGCCCATGACCTGCCGCCAGAGCCAGCGGTTCGCCAACGCGTCCCCGAAGTCGCGCCGCCGCACGTCGTACTCGGTGGCGACGTCGGCGAGCACCTCCTCTCGCTCGGCGAGTGGGAGGAGGGCCCTGAGAAGGGCGGCGGGGAGTCTGGGCAGGGAGTTCGGCACTTTCTACATTGTAGAAGCTGTGGTACGGGGCTTGGCCCGGAAGGTTTCGTGACGGTTGGACCGCGCTGCGCCGGAAAAGGTTTGAGAGCCCTCCAGCCTCGTATCGTCGGGGGATCTACCCAGCCCCGAGGACTTCCAGGGCGCGCTCCACGTGTCCTGCAGGCGTAAAGAAGTGCGGAGAGAGGCGGATCGCTCCTTCACGAAGGGAGTGCCCGACCCCCTGTGCCGTGAGCCTGGTGGACGCAGCCACCGGATCGCGCGGCGCGATGGCCACGATCCCCGCACGGCGTAGTGGGTCCGGCGGCGTCACCAGGCGCATGTCGTCCCGCTCGAGGGCCCACTGCACGAGGCGGTTTGTGAGCTGCGCGATGCGCGCGGCGATCGCGGCCGGCCCCGCCTCGTGAATAAGCTCGAGGCTCGCGTTCATGAGGCTGAAGTCCTGATATGGTAGCGTCACCACCTCGAAGCGACGCGCGTCGTCCCAGTAGTCGAGCCGATAGTTCACGAGCTGCGTGAAGTCGTCGGAGCCCTTCACGCTCATCCATCCCACGTTCGCCGGCTCGAGCTGCCTGACGAGATCCTTGCGCAGCCAGGTGAACGCCGTCCCCCACGGGCCGAGGAGCCACTTCTGCGCGCCGCAGGACAGGATGTCTATTGGGGTCTTCCTGACATCGATGGTCAGCGGCCCGAGGCCCTGCATCGCGTCGACGACGAACGTCACGCCGCGCCGCCGGCACTCGGCGCCCAGCCGATCGAGGTCGAGGCGGACGCCGCTCTCGAAGGAGACCCACGACACCACCAGGGCACGCACGCGCGGTTCGTCGAGCGCGGCAACCAGGGCATCCTCATCGAACAGCCCGTGGCGGCACGGCACCTGGCGGAATTCCAGCCCGCGGTCCTTCGCCATCGCCATCCACGGATAGACGTTCGCTGGGAAGTCGCGATCGGTCCCGACGACCACGTCGCCCCGCTCGAACGGGAGCGCCCGCGCGGCGAGATTGAGTCCCGCGGTGGTGTTCACCATCAGTGCGATCTCGTCCGGGGACGCGCCGATGAGCCGCGCACACAGCTCGCGCGACCGGTCGAGCACCTCGAATTGCTCCACCGATCCGTAGCGCCACGGCTCCATGCGCTTCTCGACCTGCTCGATCGCCACGCGACGCGCCCGCTCCGGCATCGGGCCGGTCGAGGCGCTGTTGAGCCACGCCATCTCGGAGGTTTGCAGGCGCGGGAACTCCCGGGCGATGATGTCGTCGAGCGTCACGGATCCTCTGCGGGTTCGAGTCGCGGGTCGAGGGGACCGGCCACCGGGTCACGCAGGTGCTCGGGCGTGTCCGGCGGTTGCCGCTTCCACCGGCGGTGCTGCCAGAAGTACTGGTCGGGGTACTGCCTGACGATTCGTTCAAGGACCCGCGTGAAGTTCATCACGGTGGCGTCCACGTCGGCGTCGCGATCCCCGGTGTTCACGACCTCGATTTCCTCGGCGATGTACCGGTACTTCCCGCTCGGCTGCAACATGGCGGCCCCGAAGACGATCGGGGCATCGAAGCGCATGGCCAGCACAGCAGGGCCGCGCGGCGTCTTCGCAGGACGACCGAAGAACGGCACGTACGTGGACGCGAGCCCCAGCGCTCCCTGGTCCGCGATGAGCCCGGCGATGCGCCCCTCCTTGATGCCACGCGTGAGGTGCCGGACCGAATCGGTGTCGTAGAGGATCCGGACGCCCGTGCGGCTCCGGATGCGATGCAGATACCCATCGACCAGCGGGTTCGCCATGTGACGCGCCACGGCGTCGATGGGGAGGCCACGCATGGCGATGTAGGTTCCGGCGAGTTCCCAATTGCCGAGGTGCCCGCTGAACACGACGAGCCGGCCGTTCCGCGCCAGGAGCCCGGGGATGAGCGGAAAGTCGCCCTCCCCCTCGAACATGTCGTCGAACGCCGCCAGGCCGAGGTGCGGTAGCAGGGCCGTCTCGATGGCCACGCGGCCGAGGTTGGCGTAGGACTGGCGCGCGACGCGGGCGATGCCGGCCCGATCGAGCTCGGGGAAGGCGGCGGCGACCTGCTGTTCCACCGTCTTGCGGCGGATGCCTAACGGTGAGTAGCCCCACCGGCCGATCGTCTCGCCAACGCGTCGCGCCACGCCGAGGGGCAACAGGCGCAGCAGGGCGACCATCACGCGGAGGAGCGCGTACTCGACGCGATGCCGGACCCTGGGCTTCACGGCACGACCCCGGTGACACGCAGCGCGAACTCCCGCGTCTCGCACGCCACGCGGTCCCAGTTGTAGTGCTCCTCCACCGCGCGTCGACCCGCGGCGCCCATGCGCCGTCGCAGCTCGTCGTCAGTGAGCAGGCGCCCGATGGCGGCGGCAGCGGCCGCGGGATCAGCGGGAGGGACCACGAACCCGGTCTCGCCATCGCGAACCGCCGAACGCACGCCCCCGGAATCTCCCGCGACCACCGGGACACCGCTCGCCGAGGCCTCGACGAACGAGATGCCGAAGCCCTCGACGTTCACGCCGTTGTCGATCCGCGACAGCCCGACGTACACCGTCGCCGTGGCGTAGGCCTCGGCGACGTCCTCGTCCGAGAGCGGGCCGCTGAAGTGCACGCGATCCGCGACCCCATGCTGTCGCGCGATCTTCTCGAGGCGGTCGCGATCGATGCCCTCACCCACCACCAGGTACCGCGTCGTCGCGCCTAACGACGCAAGGGCCTCGACCACCGTGTCCTGGCCCTTGTGCGGCACGAGGCGCGCCACGGTGACGAGGAGCGGCGCATCGCCGAGCCCCAGGCGTTGGCGGAGCGTACCATGGTCGCGCGCGGGAGCGAACTGCACGGGGTCGGTGCCGAGGTCGATCGACGCCACCGGTGGGAGCCGCTTCACGCCGGCGACTTGCATCACCCGCCTTGCCAACTCCGCGGTCCACGCCGAGTTGGCCACCACGCCGGAGGAGCGTCCAAAGATGTCGCACGCCGACCAGCGCTTGAGCGACTCGGTGGCCACTTTCCGCTCCTCGCGCAGCAGGTCGCCACCATTCACGTATACCAGGTACGGCACCCGCGCGCGACGCGTCGCGATCTGCACCGCGTACCCGCAGGGCCGGATGTTGCCGAGGTGGATGATCGTGTGGCCACGTCGCACATCGCGGGCGATCGACGTGCTCCATGCGAGCTGGCGCGTGAAACGCTTGGCCTCGCGAAAAGCAAAGGGCTCGCGATGAATGCGGTACGATTCCCCCGCATCGAACGCCGCGGCGCCAGGGGCGTCCACCGTGGACACCACCACCTCATCGCTGGTCAGGCGGCGGCACACCTCCACGTGCCGGCGTGCCATGCCGCCGAGATCGGGAGGATAGTCCTGCGTCACGAACAGATGCCGCACGGAACCCGCCGTCATGCAGGCATCGACGGACGCTTCCCCTGCATTGCCCACAGCTGCGCATACTTGGCCGCCACGCTCATGGCGCCGAGGACGGCGATCACCACGCCATGCGCGCCATCACGGAAGCCCTGGCGCACGATGAGCATCGTCAGGAACCGCGCGGCCGGACGCAGCGTGAGGTCGGTGAGCGACGCGCGGCGACCGCGCGCGTAGTGCTGCTCCGCCCACCAGCGCGAGTAGCGGTGGAGCTTGTCGAAGTATTCCGACAGCGTCGCATAGGGCGTGTGCAGGAGTGGCGCCGACAGCGCGCCAATGGCTCCGTGCACGATCACGTGTTCATGCACCGGGCGCTCGTCGTACCGCAGGTTGCGTCGAAAGAGCCGCACCGGTCGATCCCGCTCCCACCCGCCGTGGCAGATCTCGCGACCGAGGAAGAAGTTCCGCCGGGGGGCACGGAAGGCGACCGGTCCATCGGCGTGCGCAAGCGCCACGCCGACCGCCGCGGCCAACTCCGGCGTGCCGCGTTCATCCGCATCCACGACGAAGATCCATTCATTCGACGCGCGCTCGATCGCGGCATTGCGCTGGGCGCCGATCGTCCTGAACGGATGCTGCATCACGGTAGCCCCCGCGGCGCGGGCCCGGGCCACGGTGTCGTCCTTCGAGTCGTTCTCGACGACGATCACCTCGGCGGCCCAGGCGACGCTGGCGATGCATTCCGCGATCTCCGCACCCTCGTCGCGTGCGGCGATGATGACGCTGACCGGAAGGGCGCTCATGTCGGCGTGCGACGATCGCGCGTCACGCGGGCGGCATGTTCAAAGCCGGCGAGCATGTCGCGCAACGTGAACTCGCGTTCCACGCGCGCACGGCCGGCAGCCCCCATCGTCCCGCGGCGCTCGCGATCGGCGAGCAGCACGGTGGTCTCGGCGGCCATCTCGGCGGGGTCGAGCGACGTCATGAGGATCCCGTGCACGCCCGGCGTCACGTACCGCATGGCCACCGGCGTCTTCTCGGCAAGGGGAACGACACCATGCGCCATGAGCTGCAGCACGCCCAGGCCGGCGTCGTCGCCGTCGGCGATCACCCAGCCCGCCGAGGCGCCGGCGAGGGCGTCGG
>JACMLI010000428.1 GCA_014379705.1 Gemmatimonadaceae bacterium | reverse complement strand
CGCCGCGCGTGCATAACGCGCCAGCCCCGCCGCGCCGATGGCGGACAGGACCAGCACCGGGAGCACCGCATGGCGCGCCATGTCACCGGCGCGCGCCCAACCGCGCCATTCACTGCCCGGGGTCTCGAGCCCCATCGCCGGCAACCGCAGCCACGCCGGCCACCCGAAATGAGCCGCTCCCGAAGTGAACAGCGCGACGAGCGCGAGGGCCATCCAGAAACTCGGCGCCGCGAAGACCGTGATGCTCAACGTGGTGACGATCCGGTCGCCGACGCTGTTGGCGCGGCGGGCCTGCCACATCCCGACGGTCACGCCGACGAGAAAGGTGAGGGCCAGGGACGTGACGCCGAGGGCGAGTGTGACTGGCAGGGCGCGCCGGATCACCTCCGTGACGGGTTCCTGCGTGGCGAACGATAAGCCCAGGTCGCCAGTGAGCACCTGCGTCGTCCATCGTGCATATTGGCCGGCCAGCCCCGCGTCGAGGCCATACACCTCGCGCAGGCGGGCAATGTCCTCGGCGCGCGCGGTCGGCGGGACCAGCAGGTCCGTGGGATCGCCAGGCGCGAGGCGCGTGAGGAGAAACGTGAGCGACACGACGAGCCAGAACAGGATGACCGACTCGGCGCTACGGCGCATGATCTGTTGCACTTTGGCATAATGGGGCGCGGACCTGCCACGTCAACCAACGCGTGGCATGGCGCGGCGGCTTTTGGCCGGCGCGCGCTCCTCGCGCTGGTGGTGGCCGCGTGTGGCACGGGGGGACGCTCGCCGTCGACCGTCGTCGTCGCGTCGGGCGCGGACCTGGAGTCGGCGAACCCGCTGACGACCGTGCACCCGCTTGCGCGCCAGGTGCAGCGGTACGCGCTCTTCGTGACGCTCGCGCGCTATGACTCATTGCTCGCGCCGGAGCCCTATTTCGCCCGCAGCTGGACGTGGAGCGCCGATCATCGCACGCTCACGCTCGCCCTCGCGCGCGACCTGCGATGGCACGACGGCACGCCGACCACGGCGACCGACGTCGCGTTCACCATCGACGCGGCGAGGGATCCCGCCACCGGCTTCTTTCGACGGGGCGACCTGGCCGAGATCTCCGGCGTCGCGGTGCATAACGACACGTCGGTGTCGGTGACGTTCGCGGGACCACAGGCTCGCTTTCCACTCGTCCTGTGTGAACTTCCGATCGCCCCCGCCCATCGCCTGTCCATGGTGCCGCGCGCGCAGTTACGCGCCGACGCGTTCGCGCGCGACCCGATCGGCAACGGGCCGTACCGGTTCGTGGAGCGTCGCGCGCGCCAGTTCTGGACCTTCGTGGCGGACACGGGTTTTCCGGCTAGCATGGGCGGGCCGCCAAAGGTGCGCCGGTTCGTCGTGGCGGTGGTCGACGAGCCCACGACGAAGTTCGCGGGCCTCGTGAGCGGGGACCTGGACCTCGCGGGCATCTCACCGACGATGGCGGAGATCACCGCGGCCGACCCGCGTCTCGCCATCGTGTCGTACCCGGTGTCGTTCACCAACGTGATCGTGTTCAACAGCACGCGCGCGCCGTTCGACGACGTTCGTGTTCGGCGCGCCGTGTCCGCGGCGATCAACCGGAAGCGCGTGATCGACGTGGCGCTCAACGGATTCGGCGTGGCGGCCGATGGCGCGATTCCGCCAACGCATCCCTACTACGGCGCGGTGCTGCCACCTGAAAACGCGGCCGCGCTGCTCGACTCGGCGGGCTGGACGAAGGGCGGGGCCTGGCGAACACGCAACGGAACCCCGCTCCGGTTCACCCTGCGCACTGTGGGCAACGGCGACAACGCCATCGAACAACTCGTGCAAGCCGACCTGCGTGCGCTGGGAATCCAGGTCGAGATCGCGCAGATGGAACTCGGGGCGTTTCTCGCCATGGCGCGTGCGCCCGAAAAGGACTTCGACGCCATCATCACCGGCGTGCCAGGAGATGTCTCGATGTCCCACGTGGCGGCGATGTTCGAGGGCACGCAGGCCGGTGGGGCACTCGACTACGCCGGGTTCCATCGACCGACGCTCGATACCTTGTTCGCCCGTGCGCGCGCCGCGGGGACCGAGGCGCAGCTCGCGTTTGCGTGGCAGGCCGTGGACCAGCTGCTGGCGCGCGAGGCGCCGGTGGTCTGGCTGTATCATGCCCGCGGCCTCCAGGGGATCTCGCGCCGCCTGGGCGGCGTCCGCATGGACCTGCGCGGCGAGCTGGTGACCCTCGCGCGGTGGACCCTCGATCGGTGATGGCGGGATCCCTCCTCATCGGTTCCGATGCCCTGGCGTCGAGGCGTGACGTCGCGGCCGGCCCACTGGCGCCGCTCGCGCAATCGCTGCGCGCTGACCTGGCGCCCCTGCTCGAAGCCCCGAACATTCAGCTGCCGAGCGAGAAGGCGCGCATGACGAGGACCGGGGGGCGCTGCCCGGTACACGGCGTGCTCCTCCGCTTCGATCCGCAGTCGCCACGCGCGCACGCGTGCCCGATCTGTGGCGAGACGTTCACCGGGGACGAGCACTATCGCTGGTGGATCGTGAACTACCAGCTCTGGCTCGCCGAGCGGGCCGTGCACGGGGCGGTGCTCGGGGTCACGACCGACGCGCCGGACTGTCGCGCGCTCTCGGTGCGCATCCTCGATGCGTATGCCGACGCATACCTCGACTATCCCAACAAGGACAACGTGCTCGGGCCTACGCGCCCCTTTTTCAGCACGTACCTCGAATCGATCTGGACGCTGCAACTCGCCGTGGCGCTCGACCTCCTCGAGCAAGGGGGAGAGGCGGGTGTCGGCGATCGCGTGCGCGAGCGCGTGCTCGAGCCGTCGCTCGCCCTGATCGCCGAGTACGACGAAGGCTCGTCGAACCGGCAGGTGTGGAACAACGCCGCGATGATGGCCGTGGGGGCGATGCTCGGCCGGACGCTGATCGTCGAGCGCGCCTTCGATGGAAAGTCGGGATTGCTGGCGCACCTGCGTGGTGGGCTGCTCGCCGACGGATCGTGGTACGAGGGGGAGAACTATCACCAGTTCGCGCACCGGGGCCTCTGGTACGGCGTCACGATCGCCGAGCGATTGGGACTCGTGGTGCCTGACGAGTTGCGCTCGCGGTTCGCCGAGGCGTTCGCCGTGCCGTTCGGTACCGCGCTCCCGGATTTCACCTTTCCGGCGCGGCGCGACTCGCAATACGGCGTGTCGCTGCGGCAGTGGCGCTTCGCAGAATCAGCTGAACTTGGCCTCGCCCGGCAGGACGATCCGCGGTTGCAGGCTGCCCTGGTCGAGCTGTACCGCGATGACGTTCAGGCTGGCGACACGGAGCGCGCGCGTTCGACGGCGGAAGCGGAGCGCAACGTCGGCCCGGCGCGCCTCACGCGGGCGTCGCTCGGGTGGAAGTCGCTGCTCTATGCTCGGGCGCAACTCGACGCCGGTGGCACGGCGACTCGTCAGGCATCGTCGGTGCACCTCGCGTCGCAGGGGCTCGCGATCTTCCGTCGTCAGGCGGGCCAGGTGTACGTGGCGCTCGACTATGGCGTGCCCGGAGGAGGGCATGGCCACCCTGATCGGCTCAACCTGTGGCTCGTCGACGGGCCGTCGCGCTGGCTCGAGGACGTGGGCACGGGCTCATACGTGGAGCGCGCACTCTTCTGGTATCGCTCGACGCTGGCGCACAACGCGCCGCTCGCGAACGGCACGTCGCAGCCGTACGGGGATGGCCTTCTGCGGGCATGGGATGAGCAGGGCGACGTGGGATGGGTCGAAGCGGAGTTCGACATCGTTCCCGGCCGGGCTCGTGCCACGCGTCGCATCGTGGTGATGCGCGACTACGTCATCGATGAACTGTGGTGGGCGAGTGCGGACGAGATCACCCTCGACCTTCCCATGCACGTCGATCCCGAGGAAGGGCCGGGAACGGGATGGGAACCCGCGGAGTTGCCACAGGCGCAGGGAACGGGGTTCGAGTTCCTTCGCGAGATCGAGCGCGCGAAGGGCAAGGCGTTCGACGCGCTCACAGTGTCCCGCGACGGTGCGAGCATGCGTGCCTGGATGCAGAGCGATGCTCCCTGCGAGTGGTACCGGGCACGCGCGCCGGGACCGCCGGGCAGCGCACCTCGCCGCTTTATCTTCGCGCGCTGGCGTGGACGCGCCGGACGGACGCGCAGCGTGTGGGCCTGGGACGCCGGCATCTCGAACGTCCGCTTTACTCCCGAGACCGTCGCGCTCTCACTCGGCGACGGCTCGCTGCACGCCCATCGCGAGATCAAGCAGTCGTGGCACGTCCGAACGACGCTTGGCGACGCGTCGAGCGAGGTCGTGCTCGGCGGGCGGGTGACGAATCCACGTCAGGCGTCGCCACCGTTGAGCGATGCCATCAGCAACCTCCCGCGCCACGTCCTCGCCGCCGGGCGTCCCTTCACCATGGAACTCGGTGAGCGACACTACCGGCGATCGGAGTTGCCGTGGGAGGCGGCCGGGTCCCCAGAGGCCACCCTCCGCGTGGCGTCCGGCCGCGACGCGGTGGACGTGGACGTCCACGTGCGCAAGGCGGAGCCGTATTTCGCCCCGGCACGGCCCGAGAACCCCCTCGATAACGAGGACCCCGACATCAACTCCGACGGGATCCAGCTGTACCTGTTTCTTCCGGATTCCCAGGCCCATGGGAGTTGGCTGCTCGTCCCCGACCACGCTGGGGGGGTGCGCGTGACGCAGCGACAGGCGGGAGGCAGCGTGCCGGCCCTCGAGGCGGACTGGCGCCTAACGCCCGACGGGTACCGGGTGCGCTGCCGGATCGCCCGGGGGCCGCGCGGGCTGGGGATCGACCGGGCCTTCATGTTGAACGTGGTGATCAACGAGATTTCGCGCGATCGCGAGCGCCGCCGGGGCCAGCTCGTGGCCACCGGCGCCACGGGGGAGTGGGTGTACCTTCGAGGCGACCGCGAGGATCCCCACCGCTTGCTCGCCTTCGAGATCGTCGATGCCTGAGTCGTTGCTCCACCGTGTCCGTGTCGTGCTGTACGAGCCGCAGAACCCGATCAACATCGCCGCCACCGTGCGCGCGATGAAAAACTTCGGCGTGCGCGACCTCACGCTCGTGCGCCCCGTGCCCTACACCCCGTACCGCCTCGAGGGCATCGCCCACGACACGCTCGACGTGATCGAGCGGATCCGCGACGTCGACACCCTCGACGAGGCGCTGAACGACACCGTGTTCGTCGCCGCGTTCACGGCGCGCCGCCGCCGCGTGAAGTGGGAACTCGGGTCACCACGCGCCCTCGCCGCTCCCGTGCTCGAGCAGGCTTCGCAGGGCACCGTGGCGCTGATGTTCGGTCGCGAGGACGACGGACTGCCGAATGAAGCGCTCGATCGATCGCACGTTGCCGTCACGATCCCGACGAGCGATCACGCGTCGCTCAACCTTGCGCAGGCGGTGGTGATCGCCCTCTATGAATTACACGTCGCTGCGGGAGACGCGACCCGCGACGTCGATCCTCACCGTCACAACGTGCCCCCGGCCTCCGGGGCGGAGCTCGAGCGCCTGTACCGGGACCAGGAGCGCGCCCTGCAGTCGGTGGAGTTCTTCAAGACGCGATTCCGCACGCACATCATGCGGAGCGCGCGGTCGATGACCGTGCGGATGCGCCTCGATTCACGCGAGGTCATGCTCGCGCGCGCCATGTGGATAGAAGTGGTCCGGGCGATGAACCGCTATCGGAGCATGGCGGGGCTCGCGCCCATCGATCTCGGGGAACTGGAGGGCGAGGATCCGACCACGAGCGAGGCCGCGTCGGGCCACGACCCATCGCCAAGCACCTCGTCGCAAGGCAACTTGTAGCCGCTGGCCGCGTGCGTCGTGCACGCCGCCTCACCTTCTCGTGTCCTGGCCATGGCCTTCAACTTCTTCGGGAAAAAGAAAGCGGAGACTCCCGCCCCGCCTGACGAGGAAACGCCGGAGGACGCGGCGGAGCCCGACGAGTCCGAGCCCGAGGACGACGAGGAGGGGATTCCCGAGGCCGTCGCCGACGAGGACGCGATCGACCTCGATTGGCGCGTTCGCGCGGCCACCTGGATTCCCGGCGGAGCGTCCACGGGAAGCAAGCGCCCCGCCGCGCTCTATGGCGAGGGAACGACGGAGGGGCCGGGGCACTTCATTCGCGCCAACGGGTGCCACGTCACTACCGCGTCCGAGCGCACGCTCATCGATTGCACGATGGCCCTCGGCTCCGTGAGCCTTGGCTACGCCGATGATGCCGTGGTGCGCGCGGTGGTCAGCAGCGTCGCCAGTGGCAACGTCACGGGCCTTGCCAGCGTGATGGAGATGGACATCGCCGAGCGGTTGTGCGAGGTGATTCCGTGCGCTGAGCAGGTGCGCTTCCTCAAGACGGGGGCCGAGGCAGTGAGTGCCGCGATCCGTATCGCGAGGACTGCGACCGGACGTTCGCACGTCGTCGCGTGCGGATACTTCGGCTGGCATGACTGGTCGAACACCGGTGCGGGAATTCCGTCTGCGGGTGGCGTCGTGACGCGTGTACCGTTCAACGACATCGACGCGCTCGATGCTGCGGTTGCAGGGGCGGGAACCGACCTGGCGGCCATCGTCATCGAACCCGTGGTGGAGCAACTGCCTGACGAGGCGTGGCTCGGCCGCGCGCGGGCGCTCTGCGATGCCGCGGGCGCCGTGCTCGTGTTCGACGAAATGAAGACCGGCTTCCGGATCGCAATCGGCGGCTACCAACAGGTGTCCGAGGTGCGTCCCGACCTCGCGGTGTTCGGCAAGGCGATGGCGTGCGGGTTCCCGCTGGCGGCCGTCGTGGGGCAACGCGACCTGATGGCGGCGGCGGAACGCACGTGGATCTCCTCGACGAGTGCCGGGGAATCGGCCGCCCTCGCCGCGTGTGGCGCCGTGCTGGATCGATACGCCGAGGAAGACGTGTGCGCGACGCTGGCGCGCGTGGGGGAGGCGATGCGCGACGGCGTCGAGCGCGCGATCGTCGCGAGCGGGGTGCAGGGGATCAGCGTGCACGGCCCGGCCCCGATGTGGTTCCTCCGCTTCGAGGAGGCCGCGCTCGAGACGCGTTTCCTCGAGCGCGCGGCGGCATTGGGGGTGTTGTTCAAGCGCGGCGCGTACAACTACGCCGCGCTCGCGCACGACGACGACGCGATCCTCACCGAGGTGGAGCGGGTCGCGTCGACTGCGCTGGTGGAGGTGATGGAGGGAGAAGAGTGACCTCCCTCGCGGGTCCGGAACCCCTCATCGACGTCCACGCGCACTTCTACCCGGATGTCGGGGGGCGCCCCGACTCGCGGCACCTGAATGCCCGCCGGCTCGAGGCCGGGGACCGGATCGGCATCACGGTGCACGTCGCGTCGATGCTTGGCACTTTCGGGGTCACGTCACCGACCTACTTCCAGTCGCCGGCCGACACCCGTCCGGCCAACGACGAAATGCTGCAGCGGCAGCATGGGGACGCGCGGATCCGGTCGTACGTCGCGGTGAACCCGAACGACATGGCATTCGCAGTCGCCGAGGTCGACCGGTGTGCCGCCGCCGGCGCCATCGGGCTCAAGCTCGCGGCGGCGCGACGCTGCGACGATCCGGTCGTCTGGCCGGTGGTGGAACGGGCCGACGCTCACGGATTCCCCGTCTTGCACCACATCTGGCAGCATCGGCGCCGCCACTGGCCGAGCCAGGACATTTCCGACGGCGCCGACCTCGCCGTACTGGCGGCGCGCTTCCCGCGGGTCGCGTTCATCCTCGCGCACATCGGTGGGGGTGGGGACTACCTGCACACGTTCGCAGCGGTGCGCGAGGTGCCCAACATCTACCTCGACCTGTCCGGGAGCGGGATCGATCGCGGCATGCTCGACGACGCGCTCGCCGCCGTAGGCCCGCAGAGGCTGCTGTGGGGGGCCGACCTCACGCTCTGCACGGGGCTCGCCAAGTTGTGGGCCCTCTCCGTGATCGGGCTGTCCAACGACGACCTCGCCGACATCCGGTGGCGCAACGCGGTGCGCATCTTCCCTCCGGGCGCCTTCGGCGACCTCGGTTCTCGCCAGGCCACGATCCCTTCCTGATGCTCGACGTCAATACCTTCATCGGCGGCTACCCATTCCGCCACGTGCCGCATCCCGAGCCAGGCGTGTTGCTGCGCGTGCTCGAGCGGGAGCAGCTCGCGGGGGCGTGGGTGGGTCACCTGCCCGGGGCCTTCCATCGCGATCCCCGGCACGCCAACGATGAATTGCTCCTGGCGATGGGCGACGGAGGGGGCCCGCTGCGTGCGACGCCGATCGTCCGCCCCGACTGGCCACACTGGGAGGAAAGCGTCCGCGACCTGCGGGCGCGCGGCGCCGTGGCGATCCGCGCCTATCCCCAGCTGTGGAGCTTTGGAGTCGGCGATGGGCGCCTGCGCGACCTCGCCTTCGCGTGCGCCGCCGTGCACCTCCCCCTGCTCCTGACCGTGCGCTTCGAGGACCTGCGCCAGCGTCACCCGCTGGACGTGGCCCCGGACCTCTCTGCGGCGCACGTGCGCGAACTCGCGCGCGCGGGGACGGGCGCCCGCATCGTCGTGACGGCGGCCGGGCGTGAGCTGATCGAGGAAGTGCATTGGGGTCTCACGCCAGATGAACGCTCACGCGTGTTCTTCGACATTTCGTGGGTCTGGGGTCCGCCCACCGACGAGCTGTCGCACCTGTTCCGCACCATCGGCGCGGATCGGTTTGTGTACGGGACGATGTGGCCACTCCGACTGGTGCAGGGGCCGAGGGCGAACCTGGCGCTGTTGGAGTCGGACGTGGCGGGGGCGGTGTTGGCGGATCCGCAGGGGTGGACGGGATAGACGAGGTAGACGAGATGGACGAGTCGTTGGGCATGCCGTCTACGACGAGTATCGCGGACTCATGTTTGAACTCCTCGTCCACCTCGTCCATCTCGTCCAACTCGTCCGGTTCTCCCCCGCAACTCACGAAACCGCCTCACCTTGCGCGCTTTCAGAACCCCAATCATTTTTCGCGGCGGAAGTCCGTCTTGTGAATTTGTTCACAAGCCCGGCTTCCTCGTTCGGGTTCCTCACTACCCCTAAGTCCTGATGACGAGCAGGAGTAAGTGGGCGCTGGTACCGGCGTTCTTTGTGATCGCCTTGACCGCCACCATGCTCTCGGCCTACAGCGGCGCCTCGTCGTCGCAGGGCGTGTCGCCCGAACAGCCCATCCCATTCCCGCATCCCGTGCACGTGAAGACACTCGGGATGAACTGCCTCTACTGCCACTACAGCGCGAACAAGTCGTTCGATCCGGGGCTGCCGGCGGTGGGCACGTGCATGGGCTGTCACACGATCATCGGTCCCAATCGCCCGGCGCGTGACGGCCAGCCGGCGCGGGTGAGCGCAGGGATCAAGACGCTTCACGAATACGCCCCGGTCGGACAGCCGGACAAGTGGAAGGAGATCCCCTGGGTCCGCATCCACAAGTTGCCGGAGTACGTGCGCTTCCCGCACGTGCGCCACGTGAGCGCGGGCGTGACCTGTCAGTCGTGCCACGGCAACGTGCAGGACATGGCGCAGGTGTCGCAGAACGCGTCGCTGAACATGGGATGGTGCCTCACGTGCCACGTGAACGGCTACCAGCTGAGCGAGGGGCTCAAGGCCGCGGGCGATTCCGCGGGCGCCACGGCGGCCGCCGCCGTCCCACCGAAAAGGGCGCGCTACGACTGCGCTGTGTGTCACTACTAGTCCATTCTTTCCCGCGGGCGATGCCGCTCGCGGGATTCCTGCGTACCGAGGACCTACTGCATGAGCCAACCCATGGGACCTGATGGGGCATCGGGCGGCGTGAAGCGTCGCACGTTCCTCAAGGTGCTCGGGGCCGCTGGCGCGGCGACGACCGCCGTTGGGTGCACCAACGAGCAGGTCGAGAAGCTGATCCCATACCTCCAGTCGCCGGACCAGACGGTCCCCGGCGTCTCGACGTACTACAGCACGACGTGCCGCGAGTGCGCGACGGCGTGCGGCGTGGTCGCCGAGGTGCGCGATGGCCGCGCGATCAAGCTCGAGGGACAGCCCGATCACCCGGTGAACCAGGGCGCGCTCTGCGCGAAGGGGCAGGCCTCGCTTCAAGGCCTCTACAATCCCGACCGGTACCGGACGCCCATGGTGCGCGAGGGAGGGAAGCTCGTGCCGACCACGTGGGACGCCGCCATCCGCACGCTGTCGCAGAAGATCGGGGAGTCGCGCGGCGCGGCAGGCAACGCCGTGTTTGTCACGCGTCCCGACAGCGGCACCTTCGCTGGTTTCCTCGATGGCTGGCTCGCCGCCTACGGCTTCCAGCCGCACTGGCAGTACGACCCGACGGCCGACCTCGCGGGTGACGCCGCCAACGTGGCGGCGTACGGCGTGGCGATGCCGCGCCTCGACTTCGCTGCGGCCAGGCTCGTCATCTCGATCGGCGCCGACTTCCTCGATGGCTGGGGCGCCAGCGTGCCGCAGCAGCTCTCCTTCGCCGAAGCCCGCGCGAAGCTGCAGGATGGCCCACGCTTCGTGTACATCGGCCCCCGTCGCTCGCTCACCGGGCTGAACGCCGATGTATGGATTTCGTGCATCCCCGGTTCCGAAGGCGCGATCGCGAGCGCGCTGCTCTCGGCAGTTGGTGGCAGTGGCGGCACGATCGCTGCCGCCGCGCAGGCGAGTGGCGTGAGCGAGGCCACGTTGCAGGCACTGGCCGATGAACTCCGCGGCACCAGGCCCAGCCTCGTGATCTCGGGTGTCTCGACCCCCGACGCGAATGCTGTGGCTGCAACGGCGGCCGCCATCAACAGGGCGACCGGTGCCGTTGGCGTCACCATCAAGCCGGCGGAGGCGATCTCGGGTTTCGGTGGCGCAGTCGGCACGGGGGCGATGCAAACCCTCGCCGCGAGCGCGAACGCGGGAACGGTCAAGCTCCTCTTCGTGCGCGGCGTGAACCCGGCGTACGACACGCCGAAGGCGATGCAGTTCGCCGCGGCGATGGCCAAGGTGCCGTTCAAGGTCTCGTTCTCCAGTTACCCGGACGAGACGAGCGAACTGTGCGACCTCGTGTTGCCTGACGATCACTTCCTCGAGTCGTGGGGCGATGCCCAGGCCACGCCGGGCGTAGTGGCGCTTCAGCAGCCCGTGATGGATCGGATCTTCGCGACGCGCGCGACGGCTGACGTGCTGCTCGACGTCGCCCGCGCCGATGCAACGATGGCCGCGCGCTATCCGCAGCGGTCCTTCCGCGAGGTGATCACCGGGACGTACGGCGCCGCGGCCATCACCGCCGCGCTGCCAAAGGCGACCATCAGTGGCTCGACGGGGACTCGGACGGTCGCCGCGATGCCGTCTCCCCAGGCTGGGGCGCTGGGTGGTGACGGTGACTTCTTTCTCGTCACCTACCCGCACGCCGTGCTCGGCGCTGGCGAAGGTGCGAACAAGCCGTGGTTGCAGGAACTTCCGGACCCGGTTGCGAAGATCGTCTGGCAGTCGTGGGTCGAGATCAACCCGGCAACGGCGGCCCGACTTGGCGTGAAGGCGGGCGATCACCTGACGGTGACGACCGCCGCGGGCAGCGTGACGGCGCCTGCGTACCTCTACCTCGGCATTCGTCCCGACACCGTCGCGATCGCGCTGGGGCAGGGACACACGAAGTACGGGCGCTACGCCGAGAACATCGGCGTGAACGCGCTCGACGCGTTAGGCGCGACGTACAACGGCAGCGGGGCCCTCTCGCTCACGCAGGCGAAGGCACGCGTGGTGCGGGCCGGTGAGCACTCGCCGCTTGTCACGCTCGAAGGCTCGGCGCGACAGCATGGCCGTGGTATCGCCCAGGCGATGACCGTCGCCGAACTGCTCTCCGGGGCCGAAGAAGAGCACCACGCGCTCCCCGGCGACGCGAGCCACGAGTTCCTCCCCGGCTTGCGCTCCCCGGTCGCGAACGACGCACAGGGGGACCTCGGCGACCCGAAGTCCGCGAGCACGGGCATGTACGATCCGGAGCACTGGAGCGGCATGGCCAAACGTCGCTGGGCCATGGTGGTCGACCTCGCTCGCTGCACCGGATGTTCGGCCTGCGTGACGGCGTGCTACGCCGAGAACAACATCCCGACGGTGGGTGCGAGATG
>JACMLI010000427.1 GCA_014379705.1 Gemmatimonadaceae bacterium | reverse complement strand
GCCGGTCGCTTGGCCGAACGCGAGCGGCGCATGCCTCCTCGCGGTGCAGCCGTCACGGGCTTGAGCGCCGCCACTTCATCGGCGCCCATCGGGTTGAGGAAGCCCCGCAACCAGAGGCCCGTCTTCTTGGTGAAGTCGAGCGACCGGACCTTCTTGTAGACGCCGTCGCCTTCACGGTCGGCCTGTGCGCTGCTGGGGGATGGGCTGGTGTTCCCCTCGATCGTCGAGAAGTTCACCTGGCCGGGGAGCACGACGAGGCCAGCGTGCCCCGTGCCACCATCGCCCTTCTGCATGAAGAAGATCGAGCCGGCAATCGGCGCCTTCTTCTGGGCAAACGCCCCGGCATTCTTGAAGCTGATCATGACGCTGGCGGTGAAGCGCTGCGCGATCAGGCGGAGCACCTCGGGCGGGGCACCGAGGTTCTTGTAGGCCTCCATGTAGACGGCCTTGCAGAAGGCCATGCAGTAGGGCCAGCCTGCCTGCCACCCCACGCTCTCGAGCATGCGCCGCAGCGCCACACCCGCGGCGTCCTGGCCCGCCGTGTCAGGGTTGTCCCACGCGGCGTTGTTGGCCGTTTCCTTGAGGTTGAGGAATTCGCTGGCAACCCGAAGGATCTCCGCTCCCGCCTGTTCTCTGGTGTACGTCATGGCCTCAGCCTCGCGTTGGATCGTGATCGCGCCCATGGTGCTTCGGCGCTCCTGCCGGCGGGGTCCAGCATACAACCCCGGCCGTCTTCCACCTGCAATGTAGGTGCCCGGGCCCCTCGCGCACGCTCCCGCGCGGGAATGCCTGGTTCACGTTAGGCGCTCCCCGGCTCCTCGAACTCCCCGACGAAGGCGATCTCGGGCTCGAGATGCTGCCCGAACCGCTCCGCGACCGCCCGCTGGGCATGCGCAATGAGGGCGCGCACGTCAGCGGCGGTGGCGCCCCCCAGGTTGACCACGATGTTGGCGTGCAGGTGGGAGATCTGTGCCCCACCGATGCGGTGGCCCTTGAGGCCGCACTGATCGACAAGACGGCCGGCGCCAACTCCCTCGATCTTCTTGAAGATCGAACCGGCGCTGGGGTGGATGTCGAGCCAGGGATGGCGGGCCCCGCGCCAACCCAGGTTCTCCTGCATGACCCGGTGCATGGCCCCGGGGTCGCCGGGCGTTAGGCGAAAGGTGACGGCGAGCGCCACGTCCTGCGTGTGATGGAAGACCGAGTCGTCATACCCGAAGCGCAGGTAGTCCCGGCCCGCGGTGATGCGTTCTCCCGCGGTCGACAGGATGTCACAGGACTCGACCACCTCGGCGATGAACATCGTCCGCTCCCGCTCGGGGGCCGGGGACAGGAAATGCAGGTTCTGCCAGACCGCACCGCCCACGGTGGAGGGAATGCCGATGTAGTGTTCGAGCCCGCTCAGGGAACGGTCCACGGCGGTGAAGATCAGGTCCTTCACGACTGTGCCGCTCTCGCACCACAGGCGCGTGTCATCGAGGAAGCGATGGGCCCGGGCCACGTTGCGGATCACGACGCCGCGGAATCCCCTGTCCCCGACGAGGATGTTGGCCCCCAGCCCGAGGACGAACCACGGCACCTCGACTTCCCGGGCGAGGGACACGGCGTTTGCCAGTTCTTCGGCTGACGTGGCATCGTACAGGACATCGGCGGGACCGCCGATCCGGAAGGTGGTGTATGGAGCGAGTGGAACGCCTGTCCGCAGGGGTTGCGTGGTCAGGCGGCGGGGCGCCAGGGCGCGAAACGCATCGAGGGCGCGGTCGGTCGCTGTCATCGCGGGGAATCTGGGTCGCCTCAATGGGCTTTGGTAGCGCATCCGTTGAGCCGTGACCTGCACGGGTCGTGGGTTGCCGACCCTCCTACAACGAGGAGAAACGCAGTGTCAGGTACGATTTCACGACGCACAACGCGGCGCCGGTGGTGGCGCGTGGCTTCCATGGTGCTGCTGGCGCTGCCGGCGACCCTGGCCGCGCAGCGGACCGAGCTGGAGAAGGTCCTGCAGCGCAAGGTGCTGGCCAACGGCATGGAGATCATCGTCCTCGAGAATCACGGCGTGCCCCTCGCCACCGCGGAGATCGTCGTGCGCAATGGCTCGTTCACGCAGGGTCCCGGCAACGAGGGGCTCGCGCACCTGTACGAGCACATGTTCTTCAAGGCGAACGACGAACTGCCCCGCCCCGACGAGTTCATCGCCCGGGCGTCAGAGCTGGGAGCGGTGTTCAACGCGCAGACGCGGGAAGAGGTCGTCAACTATTACATGACGCTCCCCAAGGACAGCGTCGCCGGGGCCATTGGACTCCTGGCGGCCGCGCTGCGCCACCCGAAGTTCCTCAAGGAAGAACTCGAGCGGGAACGACAGGTCGTCCTCGGTGAATACGATCGCAACGAGTCCAATCCGTTCTTTGCGATGAGCAATGACCTGGACAAGTTGCTCTACCCAGGTCACTTCGGCCGCAAGAACATCATCGGCGAGCGACAGGTCCTCTCCACCGTCACGCCGGAGCAGCTCCGCGAGATCCAGCGAAAGTACTACGTCCCCAACAATTCGGTGCTGATCGTCGCTGGTGACGTCAAGCCGGCCGAGATCTTCCGCTTGGCCGAAGCAGCGTTCGGCGACTGGAAAACCGGCCCCGATCCCTTTGTCGCCGACCCGATCCCGCCGATACCGGCTCTCAAGGAGTCGACGGCTATCATCTCGGAGCAGGCAGTCAACGCGGTGACCGTCTACATCAAGTGGCAGGGACCGAGCGTGCGGAAGGATCCCGGCGCGACCTACGCCGCCGATGTCTTCTCCGACGCCATCAACCAGTCGGTCTCCACCTTCCAGAAGCGCCTGGTCGACACCGGGCTTTTTCAGGCCGTTGGCTTCAACTACTACACGCTCGACCAGGCCGGGCCCATCTCGGTCCAGGGCCAGACCACGCCGGACAAACTCAAGGAAGCATTGGCGGCGCTCGAAAAGGAGCTCGCTCAGCTGGCCGCTCCAGGCTACATCACGCAGGAACAGCTCGACGCCAGCAAGGCGGAGCGGGCGGTGAGCACGGCCTTCGGCATGGACCGCGCCAGCGAGTTCGCCCACACGCTCGGCTTCTGGTGGGCCGTGGCCGACCTCGAGTACTACATGGGATACATCGACAACATGGGCAAGCAGACGCTCCAGGACATCCAGGCCTACGCGAAGAAGTACATCATCGGGAAACCGCGCGTGATCGGAGTGCAGCTCGATCCGGAATCGCGAAAGAAGCTCGCCCTCACGGTTGCTGACCTTCTGCCAAGGGCCATCCAGTGAGCGCGACGATGCGAGGCTTCCTCGTCGCGGCGACCGTGCTGGTCGCTGCCCGCCCGGTGCTGGCACAACGTTCGGCTGACAGCGCCACCGTGCTCTTCGAGGCCGAGGGGATCAAAGTGATCCATCGCCCGTCGCAGAGCGACATCGTCGTGGCGAACCTGTACCTGCTCGGTGGCGTGCGGCAGGTGACCGCGGCCAACGCAGGCATCGAACTCCTGCTGCTCGACGCCACGGAACGCGGCACAAAGACCTATCCCAAGGAACGCCTGCGACGGGCGATGTCCCGCCTCGGCACGTCCATCGGCATCGGCTCGGGCACCGACTGGACCTCACTCGGCATTCGCGCGACGCGCGCCACGTTCGATTCCACGTGGGCGATCTTCGCCAGTCGCCTCATGGAGCCGACGCTCGACGCCGCAGAAGTCGAACTCGTCAGGCGTCAATTCCTGCTCGCCGTGCGCCAACGCCAGGACAACCCCGACGCGCTCGCCGAGTACCTCGCCGACTCCATGGCGTACGACGGGCATCCGTATGCCCTGCCTCCGGCAGGAACGGATCGCTCCCTCGCGGCGATCACGCTCCCAGACCTCAGGAAGTACCATGCCGAGCAGATGGTGAAGTCGCGCATGCTGCTCGTGATCGTCGGTGACGTGACGCGAGAGAAGATCACGCGCCTCGTCGCACAATCCATCGGCAAGCTGCCGGCCGGGTCGTACGTGTGGGCACTGCCCGACACGCTGCCGCGTCGCAAGGCATCGGTGCTGGGACTGCAGCGCGACCTCCCGACGAACTACATCCTCGGTCGGTACGCCGGGCCAAAGGCCGGCACGCGTGATTACTACGCCCTCCGCATTGCCACCGCGGTCCTCTCCGGCCAGTTCTTCGGCGAGATCCGGTCACGGCGCAACCTCACCTATGCCGTGGAAGCGCCGTTCATCGACCACGGGATCAGTGGCGGTGGGCTCTATGTCACGACGGCACAGCCGCAGCTCACCGTGGACATCATGCGGCAGCAGCTCGCGGCCGTCCGCACGAGCAATGTGGACGAAGAGGCCCTGGGTCGCCTGATCCACCAGTTCCTGACGCAGTTCTTCCTCGAAAACGAGACGAACACCCAGCAGGCCGACTTCCTGGCGAAGTCCTACCTGTACGAGGGGGACATCAAGGCGGTGGGACACTTCGAGGAACAGTTGCGCTCGATCACGCCGGACGACATCCGGCGCGTGGCGCAACGCTGGATCCGCGACGTGCAGTGGACCTACATCGGGGACCTGGCCCGCATGCCGAAGGCGAGCATGGAACGCTGGTAGGATTGCGGCGGGTGAGCGGGTAAGCGGAAGGTCCAAGAGTTGTCGCTCGTTGCCCAGAAATGCGCCGACGCTTACACGCTTACGCGCTTCCCGCTTTCACGCTTCACACTTCACGCTTCACGCTTCACGCTAGCCTTGGTGCCCTGTTGCCTTTCGGTCAGCACCCGCTGCACGTGGTGCCACTCCACGCCCAGCGCCGTGAGCGCCACCATCGCGTGGTAGACGAGGTCCGCCGCTTCCGCCGTCGCGCGTGACGCGTCGCCATCGGCGCACGCCACCGCGAGCTCGCTCGCTTCTTCACCCAGCTTCTTGAGACGCAGGTTCCGGTCAGCCAGCAGGCGCTGGGTGTAGCTCTCCCCCGTGGGTCCCGCGGACACCTGCCGACTGCTCACGACCTGCTGCAGCGCACCGGTGGCGTCTCCCGCTTCTCCCGCGTCGCCAAAGCAGGAAACGGCACCCGTGTGGCACGCCGGCCCCACGGGAATCACGCGCGCGAGGACCGCGTCGTTGTCACAGTCGGCGGTAAGGCTCACGACGCGCTGCACGTTCCCGCTCGTCGCGCCCTTGTGCCACGGACCACGGGTGCGTGAGTGGTAGTGCATCTCACTGGTGGCGATCGTGCGTTCCAGTGCCTCGCGGTCGGCGCGAGCGACCATCAGCACACCGCCCGTGCGATGATCCTGGCAGACCACCGTCACGAACCCATCACCCTTGGCGAAGTCGAGTCGCTCGAGATCGATCATGGAATAGAAGGAAATGGGGAGAGGGAACTGGGATCAGCGCGACGGGATGCCGAGGGCGGCGCGAAACGCGTCGGCGAGGGCACGGTTGCTCGCGAACCCATCGCCACCGTCGACGGCGTGTCCGCCCGACCAATCGGAGTACACGCCACCCGCTTCCGTGATGATCGGGATGAGCGAAGCAGCGTCCCAGGGACTCAGCCGGTCGTCGACCATCAACTCGGCGCGTCCGGTGGCGACCAGCAGGTAGCCGTAGCAATCCCCCCACGTCCGCGACACCGCGACGCGCGCGGCTAACGAACTCCAGGCCGGCGCCCGCTCGGGGTTGTACGTGAACCGATCGTCCGTGGCAAGGATCGTCGCACTGGCCAGGTCTGCCACCGACGACACATGGCACCGCGCATCGTTGAGGTATGCGCCCTCACCCAGGGCGCCAGCAACCAGTTCGTTCACGGCCGGGAAATGGATGGCTCCCGCCAACACCGTGTCTCCCTCGGCGACCGCGATCATCGAGCCCCACAACGGAACGCCACGCACGAAGGTCTTGGTGCCATCGATCGGATCGATGAACCAGCGGCGCCCCGAGCCCATGGAGACGCCGAACTCCTCGCCAAGGATCTCGTCTCCCGCAAAGCGCGCACCGATCCAATCGCGCGCCGCCCGCTCGGCCTCGCGGTCGGCGATCGTGACAGGGCTGCCATCATTCTTGGTCTCGACACCGACGCCGCGGCGGTAGTAGCCAAGGGCCACCGCTCCAGCGACGCGAGCGGCTTCGGTCACCGCTTCCAACAAGACGCGATTGGGGATGCTCATGCGACCCGCCTCACCGGAATGCCGGCCTGCGCCATCGCATCCTTGATCTCCGACACGGTGGTGAGTCGGTCGTGGAGGATGCCTGCCACGAGTGCAGCGTCGGCCCCGCCCATCGTCAGTGCGTCGTTCACGTGACTGGCGTTTCCAGCGCCTCCCGACGCGACGATGGGAATGCGCACGGCGGCCGCGATCGTCGACGTCAATTCGAGGTCGTATCCGGTGCGTGCGCCATCGCGATCGATGCTCGTCAGCAGGATCTCGCCAGCGCCGCGGGCTTCGCACTCGCGGGCCCACGCCACCGCATCGAGGCCTGTGGCCTCGCGGCCACCCTTCACCACGACTTCCCATCCGGTGGCGTTCCGTCGCGCATCGATGCTCGCCACGACGCACTGGGCGCCATAGCGCGCCGCGCACTCGGTGAGTACCTCCGGACGCCGCACGGCGGCCGAGTTCAGGGCGACCTTGTCGGCCCCGGCACGGAGGGCCAGGCCCACGTCCTCCACCCGGCGAATCCCGCCGCCTAACGTGAGCGGGATGAACAGCCGCTCGGCCGTGCGCTGGGCGAGGTCGAACAGCGTGGCCCGGTCGTCGGCGCTCGCGGAGATGTCGAGAAAGACGATTTCGTCGGCGCCTTCGGCCTCGTAGCGCATCGCGAGCGCCACCGGGTCCCCCACGTCGCGCAGCTCCACGAACTGCGTCCCCTTCACCACGCGCCCATCTTTCACGTCGAGGCACACCACCACGCGCTTGCGCAGCATCACGGCGCCTCGCTGCGACGCCAGGTGACCGTGCCCTTGGTGGAGAACACCGCACCGCCGTCCGCGAGGGCGTCGCGCAGGGCAAGGCCGAGCGCCTTGAAGGCCGCCTCGACGACATGGTGCCTGTCTCGTCCTCGTCCAACGACGACGTGGAGCGTGCACTGGGCGTTGTCGGCGAACGATCGCATCCAGTGGTCCCACATCGTGCTCGGGAGCGGTCCCCGGTAGTAGGGCCGGCCCCCGAGGTCGAGCGCGACTTCCACAAGCGCGTCGTCCATGGGGATCACGCGGTGGCCGTACCGGGCCGCGCTCGCGGGAACCACGTCGCGTAACGCCGTGCCTAACGTGATGGCCACGTCCTCGATCAGGTGGTGGCGCAGGTCTCCCCGGGCCTCCACTTGAAGCCCGAGGCCTGCATAGCGCGCGAGCGTCTCCAGCATGTGCGTCAGGAAGGGCTCTGTCGTGTCCACCGTCACTGTGGGATCGGTCGTGGAGAGCGACAGGCGCACGCGCGTCTCGCGCGTTTCTCGTTCGATCGTGCTCACTCGGCAAACTCCTCGGCGACAGTGCGTGGATCCACGGCGCCCGTGTAGAGCGCCATCCCGATCACCACCCCGGCGACGCCGCGGTCCTGCAGCGCCCACAGGTCACCCATCGATCCCACCCCTCCCGCCGCGAACACCGGGAATGCCGCGGTGTCGACGACGTCTTCCATCAAGGGGAGATCGACGCCAAGCATCTGCCCTTCCTTGTGCACCGCCGTCACGAGCAACGCGGCCAGCGGAAGCGATGAGATCTCCTCGGTCACGTCGAGGATCGTGCGCGAGAGCGTGCGCTGCCACCCCCGAGTCACGATGCGTCGCTCCTTCACGTCGGCGGCGAGGATGATCTCCCCCGGGTGTTCGTCCGCCAGCTCGGCGAGCCATGAGAGGTCCTCGAGCGCGCGCGTCCCCACAATGGCATAGCGCGCACCATCCTGCAGCACATCGGCCACCTGCTGGGAAGACCGCAGTCCGCCGCCAACCTGCACCTCAGCCGTTTCTTCGTTCATGATCGCGCGGATGCGTGCCGCGTTGTTGCCCCGCCCCGTCGCAGCGTCGAGGTCCACGACGTGCAGGCGGGCGAAGCCCTGGTGCTGCCACTCGCGCGCCACGGCGATCGGATCATCCATCCGCACGCGCTCGGCGGCATACGACCCTCCCACGAGTTGTACGCACGCGCCTTCGCGAAGGTCGATGGCGGGAATGGCGATCATGCTGCCGCCTCCTGGAGGAAAGCCCGGATGAACGCGACGCCCTGCGTCGACGACTTTTCGGGATGGAACTGCACGCCCAACGATCGCTGCCGCCGCACCACCGCGGCAAAACGATCTCCTTCGTGCTCGCTCCACGCGCCCACGATCGCGGGATCGACGGCCCGGCAGGCAAACGAGTTGGCATAGTACACCTCGCGCAACCCGCTCTCTGCCAACAACGGCTCGGTGGGGTCGTCGAGGGCGTTCCATCCGATCTGGGGCACGGCCTCCGAGGTCAGGCGCGTCACGCGGCCCGCGAACACGCCGAGGCCGGCCCCCGATCCCTCGTCACTTGCATCGAACATGAGTTGCATGCCGAGGCAGATGCCCAGCGTTGGCAACCCCGCGAGGATGGCGTCGCGCAGCGGCTCACGCGCGGCGACGAACCGCGCCGCCGCGGGTGCGAACGCGCCAACGCCGGGAAGCACGAGCACCTCGGCCCGGGTCGCGGCACTCGCGTCGTCCACAATGACGGGCTCCGCGCCCGCGGCTGCGATCGCCTTGGAAAGAGAGTGCAGGTTCCCCACGCCGTAGTCCAGGATGGTCACGCGCATGGCACCGCCTCGCGCATCGCGTCGAGGACCCGTTCCATCACCGGTCGCGGGGCCATGGAGATGCGTAATGCCCCGCCAATGCCCGCGAGCTCGGCGAAGTGCCTGACGAGGATCCCGCGCGCCCGCAGTGCGGCATGTGCTGCGACGGCATCCGCCACCGGAACGAGGACGAAATTCGCGGCGGAGGGGAGGGGAGCATGGCCGACGTCGCGGAGCGCCGCCGCGAACCAGTCGCGTACCTTGCACAGCTCGGAAACCCGTTCCATGACCCACGGCACATCATGCTCGATCGCGGCCTGGGCCGCGCGCTCGCTCGCAGCAGTGACCGAGAACGGGCCACGCGCTTTCTCGAGTTCCGCGATCAGCGCGCGTGCGCCGACCGCAAAGCCCACGCGCAGCCCGGCCAAGCCGAATGCCTTCGAGAAGGTACGAAGGACGAGCAGTCCGTCGCGCCCTGGCGCCGTCGCGGCGATGTTCGTTCCGGCAAACTCGGCGTAGGCCTCGTCGACCATCACCACGCCGCGAGCCTCCCGCACGACGCGATCGAGCGTGGCGGTCGTGACGTTGGTGCCCGTCGGATTGTTCGGCGTGCAGAGGTAGGTGATGTCCGCGCGCGTCGCGAGGAGCGCGTCGGCATCGGCGTCGTACGTCGCGGTGAGCGGCACCGGAACGGGATCGAGGGAATTGCTCGCCGCAAACACGCGTGCCATCACGAAGGTGGGATCCATGTATGCGACGCGCGCACCGGGATCCCCCAGGGCGCGGAACGCAGCGCTCATCACCTCATCGGAGCCCGCGCCCACCATGATCTCGTCAGGTGACACGCCGATGTGGCGAGCGAGCACCTCCCGCAACGGACGCGAGTAGGTCGTCGGGTACTGCGAGGCGTCCTGCGACGTTGCGGCTCGCACCACCTGCAACGCGGTTGGCGGCGGGCCAAATGGCGACGTGTTGTCGGAGAGTTCGATCTCGCACGACGACGGCACCACGTCGTACGCGCGAAGTGCGCGGTACGCGGCCCTAGGCTGGAAGCGAGACGTCATCCTTCGGCCCCGCGATCCCACGCCCGCGCTGCGCGCGCGTGACCGTCCAGTCCCTCGGCGTCGGCGAAGACCCCCACCGCCTCGGCCATGCGTGCAGCAGCGTCTGGCGTCACGCGCTGGTACGTCGTCCAGCGAATGAAGTCGAGCGTCGAGAGGCCCGAATACGCGCGCGCGAGTCCGCCTGTGGGCAGCACGTGGTTGGCACCCGTCATATAGTCGCCGAACGACACCGAGCTGCTGATCCCCTCGAAGATGGTGCCGGCGTTGCGCACCTCGCGCGCGATCTCTCCCGGGTTCCGCATCGCGATGAGCAGGTGCTCGGGAGCATAGAGCGTGGCGAACGCGATCGCCTGTTCGCGGGACGTGGCCACCAGCACGCCGCCCTGGGCTTCGAGGGCCTTGCGTACGATCTCGCCGCGACGCGTCGCCGCCGCCTGCGAGATGACCGATGCCTCGATGCGGTCCGCAAGTTCCCCTCCGATGGCGACCGTGACTACGCAGGCGTGTTCGTCGTGCTCGGCCTGCGCCACCATCTCCCTCGCGACCGCGGCGGGATCCGCCGAGTCGTCGGCGAGCACGAGCAACTCCGAGGGACCTGCCGGGGCCTCAATGGCCACCGCACTCGCCACCATGAGCTTCGCCGTCGCGACAAAGGCATTCCCTGGTCCCACAATGCGGTCCACGCGAGGGATCGTGTCGGTCCCGTAGGCCATCGCCGCGATCGCGCCGGCGCCTCCCACCGAGAACACGCGATCCACGCCGGCTATCGCGCTCGCCGCGAGAACGGCCTGCGGCGGCTTTCCTCCGGGACCAGGGGGCGAACACACGACCACCTCGCGCACCCCAGCCACGCGCGCCGGGACAGCACCCATGAGCAAGGAGCTCGGGTACGATGCCTTCCCGCCCGGAGCGTACACGCCGACCCTGCCTAACGGATCGGGACGCCGCCCGACGATGATGCCCGCCTCGGGCTCCACTTCCGTCGCCTGCGGCAACATCGACGTGTGCACCATGGCGATGTTGCGCGCCGCGCGCTCGAGCGCCTCGCGCAGATCCGGCGCGAGCCCGTCGAGGGCCTTCTTCCACTCGGACTTCGGGACCTCGAGGGTCTCGAGCTTGACCTTGTCGTACTCGAGAGCGAGCGAACGCAGGGCGGGATCGCCCTCGCGCCGCACCAGGTCGATGATGGCGCCGACGGTATCGCGCAGCAGGTCGTCGTCCGGGTCCGTGCGATCGAACAGGTCGATCCGGTCGGCCTCGCCCAGCCCGTTCAGGGGACCGCGAAAACGCAGCGTGAGCAGGCTCACGGCATCAACCTCTCGATTCGGGTCACGAGAATACCCTCAGCTCCGAGCGCCTTCAGGGCCGCGATGGTGCGATAGACGCCCGCGGCCGGCACGACGGCGTGGACGGCGGCATGCTCGCCCCCGTTCATGATGTCGATCACCGTGGGGCCGTTGAGCCCCGGCAGCACTTCCTTCACCCGAGCCATGGCCGCCTTGGGAACGTTGGCCATCAGGTAGCGTTGCCCGCGAGCGCGGAGAACCGATTCAAGGGCGGCCGTCAGTTCCTTCACCGCACCGGCCTTGGCTTCGCTTCCCCGCATCGTATTCGGGGAGACAATGAGGCGAGCGGTGGATGTGAGCACGGTGTCGAGTTCGCGAAGCCCGTTCACGCGAAGGGTCGAGCCCGTACTCGTGAGGTCCACGACCACATCGGCTATCCCCAGGTGCGGAGCGACCTCGGCGGCTCCACTGACCGGAACAACCTCGACACGCTGTCCGCGAGTGGCGAAGTACGCCTGGGTCGCCTTCGGAAAGACGGTTGCCACCCGTGTCCCGGCGACGATGTCCTCGACGCGGCGGATGGGAGACTCGTCCCGAACGGCAACGACGAGGCGGCACCGACCGAACGTAAGATCAAGCAGCGTATCGAGTTCCCTCCCTGACTCGCACACCAGGTCCCACCCCGTGATGCCGGCGTCCGCCGCGCCATCGCCGACGAATTCAGGAATGTCCTGGGCCCGGACGAAGAGCGCTTGAAAGTCGTCCCCGAGCCGGGCGGTGAGCGCCCGTTCGCCGACAGAGCGGATCTCGAGGCCGGCATCACCGAAGAGGTCGCGCGTTTCCTCGGCCAGGCGGCCCTTGTTGGGAAGTGCAATGCGAAGCATGGAGCTCAGGAAAAAAGAAAACGGCCCGTCGGGTGACGGGCCGTGGCGAGCGCAGGCGCAGGTGACTCCAGCTGAGTCCTACCGTGTGCCAACTCCGCCGCGGCCCCGGGGGCCGTGGACGCGATGGACATGGTGGTGACAAAGGGTGCGCGCCATTGAGGGGCGGAACCTAGCCGCGCCTCCGGTGCCCGTCAACGCGGCCAGGGCCCTCAGGGGGCGAATCGAGAATTCCCCCTACAATTTCCGGGGATTGTGAATAAATTCACAATGCTCGCAGGGCCCTGCGAGGCAGCACTTTCAAGCGTTCAAATAAGTGGTACGGCTCTGGAGGCCTCTAGACATGCGTTTCAACGGAATTGCCCTCTTCGCGAGCGCCGCGTTGCTTGCAGCTTGCGGCGGTGGTAGCGAAACCAAGACGACCGATTCGGCTGCGGCTCCCGCTGTCGAAACGCCGACTGCCGCTCCTGCGATGGGAACGGCGACCGCCGCGCCGGTGACCGGCACGGTGCACACTGTGAATATGGTTGGCGACGACAAGGGCTATCGCTTTGACCCCGTCAGCTTGACCGTCAAGGCTGGCGACGGCGTGAACTTCGTCATGGTCTCTGGCGGCCCGCACAACATTGCGTTCGACGCGGCCACGGTGCCGGAAGACCAGAAGGCGCAGTTGCAGGCGAACATGCCGAACTCCCCGGGCGAATTCTCCAGCCCGATGATGATGAACGCCAACGAAGCCTGGCAGGTCTCGCTCGGCAACATCAAGCCGGGCACCTACACGCTCATCTGCACCCCGCACCTCGCGATGGGCATGAAGATGGATCTCATCGTCCAGTAAGACAGGTTCTCGGAATCACAACGCGGGGGTGCTTTCGGGCACCCCCGCGTTTTTTCTTGCAACGCAGCGCCGCGGTGACGAGTCTGTAGGAGCGCGTGCTCGCCACCGTCACTCCTCCTTTTGAATAGCTCCGCCTAAGACCGACGCATGGAGTCAAGGAGCCCTTCAGCACCGGCCCAAACCGGATGAAGCGCGATCTCACAGCGACATGAACGCAACCACTCCGCGCGCCCAGTCTGCTGCCCCCGGAGTGTCGTGGTCCCGGATCGCCTGGGTGGCAGTGCCGCTGCTCTACCTCCTCAGCGCGGCATTTCACATCTATTGTGGCGCGATGAACGCGGACGAGGGGTTTTACGCCATCGCCGCGCGGCCAGTGATGGAAGGCGACCTGCCATATCGGGATTTCGGTTACACGCAGATGCCGCTGCTGCCCTACTTCAACGGCCCGATTCTCGCGCGCACCGGTTACGGTTTGTTCGAGCAGCGCTGGCTGAACGCCGCCTGGGCCGCACTCGCGCTCGGAATCGCGGCGTGGTGGATCGGC
>JACMLI010000426.1 GCA_014379705.1 Gemmatimonadaceae bacterium | reverse complement strand
GTGATCTCGTAGACGTCGTTCAGGTGCATCACCGTGACGACCGCATCGTTCGGCGGCGGCGCTGCCACGTTCGGCGGCCCGGCCGGTCCGCGAGCGCAGGCGGAGAGGACGAATGCGGCGAGCGCGAGGCGACGGATTCGCATGGCCGAAAGGTGCAGGGCGCGGTCGGCGGAGGGCAGAGGGGTGATGGCCGCGAGTGGCACCACGATGTAACGTCTCGCGACATCGGTCTCACACTTCGCATGGCCACGACCAGCACATCAGAGCGCCGCCTCGCCGTGATCACGGGCGCGTCCGAAGGGATCGGACGCGACCTTGCCGCCTGCTATGCCATCGCGGGCTTCGACCTCGTGCTCGTCGCCAGGCGCGAGGAACTCCTGCGCTCCCTGGCCACCGAACTGACCGCCACCTGCGGCGTGCGCTGCCTGGTGCTTCCGGCGGACCTGTCCTCCGCCGCGGGCTGCGACGGGGTCATCGCTGCCGTCGCTCCCGAACGCGGGCGGCTCTTCGCCCTCGTGAACAACGCCGGCCTCGGGACCCACGGGTGGTTCCATGAGATCCCGATGGACCAGCAGCGGCTGCTCATCGACGTGAATGTCACCGCCCTCACGCACCTCACGCGCGGCATGCTTCCCTGGCTCCGCGGGAACGGCGCGGGCCACGTGATGAACGTGGGCTCGGTGGCGTCGTTCCAGCCGGGCCCCCTCATGGCGACGTATTACGCGTCCAAGGCGTACGTGCTCTCGTTCTCCGAGGCCCTGCATAACGAGTGTCGCGGGAGCGGCGTGACGGTCACCGCCGTCTGCCCGGGCCCCACGCGCACCGGCTTCGCACGCGTCGCGGGGATCTCACCGAAGGCACGAGCGGGGGGCGCCCCACCGATGGACTCCCGCGAGGTGGCAGACCTCGCGTTCCGTGGCACGATGGCGGGAAAGCCAGTGATCCTGACCGGCTTCCGGAACCAGGTCGCCGCCATGATCGGCCGCTACCTGCCGCGCTCAGTCAGCGCCGAGCTGGTAAGGAAGATCCAGATGGCCCGCCTGCTGGCCAAGGGCAAGGATTAAGCTGCCGTACGGCCGACGACACGGGGCACCGGCCTTCGCCGGTGCGACGGGCGCTTGGGGATGGCGGTGCCGGTCCCAGTCCCAAGGCAGATGGCAGATGGCAGAAAGAATTCAGCATCGGATCTCCTGCCGACCCTACCCTTCACCCTACGCCCCACACGCCCCACACGCCCCACACGCCCTCCCGCCCACCCGACTACCCGACCACCCGACTACCCGACCACCCGACCACCCGACCCCAGAAGAAGCGGCCCCAAATACCGCCCCGTATGCGACGCCGCGACCTTCGCAATGTCCTCCGGGCGACCCATCGCCACCACGCGACCGCCCTCCGATCCACCATCGGGCCCCATGTCGATCACCCAGTCCGCAAGCTTGATCACGTCGAGGTTGTGCTCGATCAGCACGACCGTGTGACCGGCCTCCACGAGCCGATCGAGCACGTCGGCGAGCTTGCGCACGTCGTCGAGGTGCAGGCCGGTGGTGGGCTCGTCGAGCAGGTACAGTTTCTTCCCCGCGTTCTTCGACGACGCGGAGAGTTCGCGCGCGATCTTCACGCGCTGTGCCTCGCCCCCCGAGAGCGTGGTCGCCGGTTGCCCGAGCCGGAGGTAGCCGAGCCCTACCTGTTGCAGGTGCCAGAGACTCTGTCCGAGCTTCTCCTCATACGGAAAGAATCGAATGGCCTGGTCGACCGTGAGGTTCAGCACGTCGTGGATGTTCCTGCCCGCGAGCGTGACCTCGAGGATCTCGGGCTTGAAGCGCCGGCCGGCACACTCGTCGCAGGGCACGAACACGTCGGCCATGAACACCATCTCCACCTCGAGATAGCCGGCGCCCTCGCACTTGTCGCATCTCCCCCCCTTCACGTTGAACGAGAAGTGAAAGGGAGCCAGGCGCTTGCTGCGCGCCGCGGGCAGCTGCGAGAAGATGCGCCGGTTCTCGTCGTTCGCCTTGATGT
>JACMLI010000425.1 GCA_014379705.1 Gemmatimonadaceae bacterium | reverse complement strand
GCCCGCGATCCCGAGCGAGGCCGCGGCCGCATCCACCGGCGATCCCACCGCGCGCCAGCGCGCCGCACTGAGCGCCACCAGCCGCCGCCACGGACTATCGGGGGCATTGGTGCCGTTCACGCTCTCCCACACGGGTCGCAGCGAGAGAAAGAGTGCGCGCCGCCGCGCGGACGATGTGTCGGTCCCCAGACGCGAGAGAACAGTGAGTCGATCCACCGTCTCCCCCGGGACCACCACGCGAGATTGCTCACGCCCGTAGCAGGCGTAGATGCGATCGGCGAGCGCACGGAAGGTCGCCGCGCCGGCGTCGGCACCCGCGCAGGACGGCGCCCTACTCTCGCCCGCCACGGTCGAATCGCGCGCGAGGGCTGCCTGCATCGCGTCGTACGCCCGCCGGTCCTCATCACCGAAATCGCCGGGATCGAGCGCTGCCAGGCGTTCGAGCGCTCGCTCACGAAGGGCCTCGTAACTCCCCTGCAGGGCGGCCAGTGGCACGCCCTGAGCACTCCGCCCCGTCCCGTTGGCCTCGGTGACGTAGACCTTGAAGTACAGGTCACGCGCATCGGCATACAGCCGCTCCGCCTCTGCAAAGCGTTGTGCCACCGACGCTTCGGTGGGCGGCGAGATGTACTGGACGCACGCCGCCAGCGTGAGGAGACCCCCGACCACCAGCGGGTGTCCTGGCCTTACCCAACGCCGCCTCATTCCATTATCTGCCATCGACCATCTGCCATCTGCTTTCTGAAGAGTAGCTTCCGCACGTCGCGCGCTGTGTGCATCAATACAACGCGCAGACGGCCGTTCCACCCTACCAGGATCCCGATCGTGCCGACGTATCGCGCTCCCATCGACGACTACCGCTTCCTCCTCACCGAGGTCTTCGACACCGCGAAGCTCGCGACGTACCCCGGCTACGAGGAGGTCACCCCTGACCTGCTTGCCTCCGTCGTCGAAGAGGCTGGCAAGCTCTGCGAGACACTCCTCTTCCCGCTCAACATGAGCGGCGACGCGGAGGGCTGCACCTGGGAGAACGGCGTGGTGCGCGCGCCGAAGGGATTCAAGGAGGCGTTCAAGCAGTACGCCGATGCCGGATGGATCGGGCTGGCCTGCGATCCTGCGTTTGGGGGCCAGGGGCTCCCGATCGTGATGCGCTACGTGGTCGACGAAATGGTCTGCGCCGCGAACCTGTCCCTGGCCATGTACCCGGGTCTCACGCAGGGGGCCTTCGAGACGATCCACGTGCACGCCACGGCGGACCTCAAGGCGAAGTACCTCCCACGCATGGCCACGGGTGAATGGACCGCGACGATGTGCCTCACGGAGGCGCACGCCGGCACCGACCTCGGCATGATCCGCACCCGCGCCGAGCCGCTGGACGACGGCAGCGCGAGCATCTCGGGCACGAAGATCTTCATCACGGCGGGGGAGCACGACCTCGCGGGCAACATCATCCACCTCGTGCTGGCAAAGCTGCCGGACGCGCCCGCGGGTTCGCGCGGGATCTCGATGTTCCTCGTCCCGAAGTTCCTCGACAACCCCGACGGCTCGTTAGGTGCCCCGAACGGCGTGAGCTGCGGCTCCATCGAGCACAAGATGGGCATCAAGGGGTCGGCCACGTGCGTGATCAACTTCGACAACGCCAAGGGCTGGCTCGTGGGCGAGCGTCACAAGGGGCTCAAGGCGATGTTCACGATGATGAACGGCGCGCGCCTCGGCGTCGGCATCCAGGGGCTTGGCCTGGCCGACGCGAGCTATCACAGCGCCGTCGCGTACGCCCGCGAGCGCCTCCAGGGCCGCTCGCTTTCCGGCGTGAAGAACCCCGAAGGACCGGCCGATCCGATCATCGAGCACGCCGACATCCGCCGCGGGCTCCTCTTCATGCGCGCGTTCGTCGAAGGGGCCCGGGCGCTCACGGTCTTCTGCGCCATGCACCTCGACGACGAGTTCCGGAGCCCGGACGCCGATGCGCGGGCACACGCGGCCGACCTCGTGGCACTGCTCACCCCGGTGATCAAGGCCTTCTTCACCGATTTCGGCTTCGAGTGCACCAACATCGGCCTGCAAACGCTCGGCGGGCACGGGTACATCCGCGAGTACGGCATGGAGCAGTACGTGCGCGACGCCCGCATCGGGAGGATTTATGCGGGGACAAACCGCGTGCAGGCGCTCGACCTCGTGGGCCGCAAGCTCCCGGAGGGCGGGGGGCGCCTCCTCACGCGCTACGCCAGGCTCGTGGCCGAGGAAGTCGCCGCCAGCCGCGCGATCCCCGAACTGGTCGCCCACGCGGACGTGCTCGCGGCCGCGGCGAAGCAGTTGCAGGAGGTGACGATGACCCTCGGGATGCGCGCGATGAAGAATGGCGACGAGGCGGGGGCGGGGGCCAGCGAATATTTGCGCTTCCTCGGGTTTGTCGCCATCGGTCACATGTGGCTCAAGGCCTGCCGCACGGCCGTCGAGCGAAAGGCCGCGGGCGGGACCTTCGATGCCGCCTGGTACGACACCAAGCTCGCAACGGCGCGCTTCTATTTCACGCGCATGATGCCGCAGTGCGCCGCCCTCGCGGCGGCGGTGCAGGCGGGAGCCGCGCCGATCATCGACTTCCCGAAGGACCGCTTCTAGTCGTCCGGCACGCGCGCAGGTGGAAGGGCCGGGCCGGGTCGCCCGGCCCTTCGTGCATCGGTGAGCAAGTGCGGCACCCTCTGGTGAGGCCCTCCCCGACGCCCGTAACGTTGTCGTTACGAACGTCCCCCGTCACCTCCGAGGAGCGTAATGCGACAACGCGCGTGTCAGTCCTGGTGGTTCCTGTCCCTCACGATCGCGGGGATCGCGGTCCCCTCAGCAGCCGAAGCGCAGCTGGGGACGGTGCGCGGCCGCGTCATCGACGCCGCCACACGACGCGGCATCCCGGAGACCCAGGTCGTGGTCGTGGGCACGGGCAACGGCGCACTCACCTCAGGCGATGGCGAGTTCACCATCACCGCAGTCCCGCCGTGCAGCAACACCGGCCCGGGTACCCGATGGGAGGCTACTGGTCGCAGTTCCCGCTGCGCAACGCCGATGGCACGCCACAGCTGAATGCCGCCAACGCGCTGCTGCTCGATACGGCATCCTTCATCGGTCAGAGCGCACCGGCCCACGAGGTCGGCTTCGCCAACACCTTTACCTTGTTCCGATACCTGCGCGTCTACGGACTGTTCGACTGGAAGGCGGGGTTCTGGCTCTTCAACCTCAAGGAACGCAACCGTTGCCAGACGGCGAATGACAACTGCGAGGTCGTCAACGATCCGCGGGCGCGTTTTCCGAAGACAGCCGCGGACACGGTGCTGGCGAAGGAACTCGCGGTCTGGCGCGGCGGCATCACGCCATACATCGAGCCGGCGGACTTTCTCAAGTTGCGAGAGGTCTCGGTCACGCTGAACGCCCCAACGTCGTGGGCCACGCGCGTGGGCGCGCAGGCGGCGAGCCTCATCGTCTCCGGTCGCAACCTCGCCCTGTGGAGTGACTACACGGGACTCGATCCGGAGGTCAACTCGTATGGCGGACGAAACTTCGTTCGGGCCGATGCCTATGCTGCCCCGATGATGCGCCGGCTGTCTGCCGGCATCAACCTCACCTTTTGACCGGGAGCGACGAGACATGCCGATCATGACGACCCTGCGCCGCTGCTCCCGCTTCACCACCGTGCTCGCCTTGGCGGGTGCGCTGGTCACGAGTGGTGCGTGCAACGAGTTCCTGGCCGTGGACAACCCCAGTGCGATCCAGGCCGAGGACCTGACCGACCCGCGGTATGCGACCCTCATCGCGAACGGGGTGGTGGGAGAGTTCCAGCCGATGTTCAGCAACCTGGCCTGGTGGAACGGCGTCTTTGCCGACGAGCTGTACAACCGCGCCGTGTTCTTCGAGGAAGGGTTGATCGACCAGCGCAACGTGACTGAGACCAACGGCACGTTTTCCACGTTCCTGTACGGTCCCCTGCACCGCACGCGTTGGCTGGCGGACGACGGCGCCGCGCGCCTCAAGGAAGCGATGGGCGACACCGCGACGCGCGACCTGCGCCTCGCTCGCGTCCTGGCCTACGGCGGGTACTCCTACCTGTACCTCGCCGAGATGCAGTGCAACTCCCCGATCGATCGCAGCGCGCCCAAGTCGCCTGACGAGCTGGTCGCGCTCGCGATGGCGCGATTCACCGAAGCCGTCGCGGTGGCCACGGCGGCCAGGGCCGCACAGCCGTTGCCCACCACGGCCACGGCGCTTGGAGCGGACTCGATCCGGTTCCTCTCGCTCATCGGGTCGGCGCGCGCCTCGCTGTACGCGAACAAGGCGACCGAGGCGGCGGCGTACGCCGCGACGGTCATTGCGCAGGCTCCAGCCAACTGGGAGGCCCGCGTCTACTACTCCGCCACTCGACGCGGGAGAACAACTGGTTCTGGAATCGCCTGACAGCGAGCAACTCGGGCGTCGTGACCAACACTCCGTTCTTCGCGATGGCCGGCGATCCGCGCATCCCGCGCGTCGCCACCGGCGCGCGCATCAACATACCGCTGTCCCCGATCGGGTTCTCGTCGTGGAGCAACACGGTGGCCGGAGCGGACTTCGTGCAGGGAGGCTTCCAACGCTTTGCTTCGCGCCTCGAGGCCGAGTACATCGCGGCCGACGTCGCGGGCCCCTCGCCGGCGACGCTTGCGTTCATCAACACGCGCCGCGCCGCAGGACTGCAGCCCCCGCTCAGCGGCCTCTCCGATGCCGCGATGATGGCCGAGCTTCGCGACCAGCGCCGGCGTGACTTGTTCCTGAGCAACCACCGCCTCGGGGACCTGCGCCGCTACAAGCGCTTCCTGCAGCTCGACGAGTTTCCGCAGGGGACGTACCCCGGCACCACCACCGGCGAGACCTACAACGCGGCAGCAACCTGCTGGCCACTGCCGCTGGCGGAGCTCACGGACAACCCCAACATTTCACGCTGACCGGACCCGCCGGCCGGGCACTCGGGTAGCACGGGCGGGGCGCGCTTGCGTTCCGCCCGTCGTGCGTCCAACTCTTTACCGCAATCGCGCATGCGCCTGCGACCCCTCGCGATCACGGCATTGCTCACGATCGGCGGCATGGCGGGGTGCACGCTGTGGCTGGCCCGCGACCCTGTACCGTATTTCATGGCCCGTCGTGCCACGACGTGGCGGCCCGAGGTGGCCGCTCCGCCGGCCGTGGACGGACACGTTACCGAACGCGTGCGCCTGGTCGCTGCGAATGGGTTGCGGGTGGACATGCAGTTGCGTCGGCCGGAGGATTCGTCCGCGACCCCCGTACGACGCCCCGTGTTCCTGATGCTGGGCGGTTATGCCACAGGCGATCGCGCGGCCCAGCTCATTCCCGACACCCGCGGCAACATCGTCGTCGCGCTGGCGTATCCGTACGACGGGGACGTGCGCGTGAAGGGGCTCGCCATCCTGCCCGTGGTCCCAGCACTGCGGCGCGCGATCCTCGACACACCCCCCGCCGTGATGCTGGCCATCGACTATGTGCTGTCGCGCCCGGACGTCGATTCGACGAGGATCGAACTGGTGGGAGCAAGCTTCGGGGCGCCGTTTGGCACCGTGGTCGGGGCGCTCGACCCGCGCGTAACGCGCGTGTGGTCGGTGCATGGCGCGGCCTCGCCCTATCGGCAGATCGAGTTGAACCTGCGGCGCCGTATGGGCACTCCGGCGCGCGAGGGCGTCGCGGCGCTCGCCACCCTGTTCGCATCGGGATGGCAGCTTGATCCGGCCCGGTGGGCGCCGCGCATTTCACCGCGCCCGTTCATCATGCTCAATGCGCGTGAGGACGAGCGCATGCCGCGCGACGCGGTGGACGCCCTGTACGCCGCGGCACGGTCACCAAAGGAGCAGATCTGGCTCGATGGGCCGCACGTGCAGGGCAACCGGCGCGAAGTGCTCGCGGGCCTGGTCGACGCCGTGCTGCGACGCTCCGCTACCCCTTGAGCGGCGTCGTGTCGCTGAAGTACTCGCCGCGACGACGCGCCACGACGAGCACATGATGCTGGTTGTGGTACAGGGTGAAAAGCAGCATCTCGCGCACGGTAAGCCTGCCTAACAAGGGGTGTGGCAGGTGCACGCCGTCCACATGGCGGCGGGAGCAGAGCACGACGCGTCGCGCCAGCGCCTGGACCTCGGCCCGGTGGCGATCGAGGAGTTCGCGACGGTACGCCGCGACGTTGCCGGGCACCGCGCGGGGCACGGGGGTGAAGCGCCCGGCCTGGCCTCCTGCCTGCAGGCGGGCGTGGTACGTCGCCACGAGCTGGTCGTATGGGCGCGAGATGCCGCGTGGCCAACCGAACAGCAGGCGCAGCACAAACCGCGGCGTGCGCAGGCCCTGCGACACGGCGCGCACCGACTTGGTGAGGTGCCGCACGTGGTCCGCGGGGCACCAGGAGGACCCGAGGGGAGCGACAAACTCTTCCTCGGGCATCGCATTCCAGTACAGCTCGCTATTGGTGCAGACGCGTCGCAGTCCGTTGGCGATCTCGTTGCGACGGTACGCGGTCACCGCCGGCGGGACGAGGTGAGCGAGCGAAGTGTGCGTGACCGGCATCCCCGGGGTGGTGGTTCTCCCAACTGCGCGTCGCAAAAGTCGGAAGGGGCCTTCCTACGCGCAAGGGCGCGATCAGCCATCCGGGCGCGGCAACTACCGCGGCCGACACTGCGGGCGACTGCTCACCCAACCGCGCGCGACCGAGGCGGTGGCGTCCGTCGCGAATGGCCAGCCCGGAAAGACGGGTGCGGGGATATCGACGATTGAGTCCGGGTGCACGCGCCCATCGCTCTGCGCACCTGTTCGGTCGGCCATGAAGCCAGCAGTCACGACCATGTTGGCACCGTCGGGGAGGCGCGATCCCCGATTCGCAGTTGCTGCGCCCGCGGTTGGAGCACCATAGCTGCGTGTATTCGGCCGTCCTCGAAACGCCAAGACCATGGCCTCGCCCGAGCTGCCAGTGATCCCGTCCATCAGCACGGCAACGGGAGGAAGTTCATCCTTCAACCGGTGAGCGGGACCGCGGATCGCCGACGCTGTGTCGCGCCGGCCGTCCGGCTTCAGGAGGAACGCGGCACCATCGCGGTAGAGCCAGCGATCGGCCAACGCCCGGTCACCGAAACTCCCGACGATGCTGTCGCCGAGCAACGGGCCTGCTCCCGCGAGCATCGGCCACATGTTGCCTCCGCCATTTGATCGGAGGTCGACGATCCACCCACAGGCGCCAGCTGAATCCAGCGAACGTATGGCGCCATGAATTGAATCCGCGGCCGGAACTCCTGCTCCGTTGATCTGCGGCACGCGCACGTACCCGACTCGGCCCGTGAGCATGCGCCACGCAACACCACCGGGTCGAGCCTGCAGGAAGCTGTGCGAATTGGCACGCCGAAGCGCCCACGCGACCGCACCGTAGGTGTCGCGTTCCTCTTGCGCACCGCCAGCGATGAGAAACGCGGTGTCGCGTACGTGCTGCCATGACACCGTGTCGCTCTTGATGATCACGGATTGCAGGGTGTCGAGGGCTCCCTGCAGGTAGGCTCGCGCCCTCGGGGACATCGACGGCGTTTGCGCTGTTGACACCTGGCTCAGGCAGAGTGCCACTCCTCCGGCGATCAGTCGACACCTGCCTCGCGATCCGAACATGGTCGTCCTTGAGGGAATCACGTCAGAGACACACGCGACGCCTGCAGGGTTGGCGCGAGAGAGTGCGGAGATCGGGATTCAGTCGCGGGGGGGGAGGAGGCGGCCCCTCACCTCAACGCGTCCTGGCGAGGGCGCTGAGGCCGTCGTGCAGATAGGCGCGTCCCGAGCGCGCGCCAACGATGAGCTGCAGCTGCTGCACCGGGTTCCCCGCCCCGTCGAGCACCAGCAACACCTCCGGATCCTGCAAGCGCGCGCGCTGCTCGCCTCTGCTCGCCCCCTGCAGCACCACCAGCGAGTCACCGCGCAGCACGACCTGCAGCGCGTACCCACCGTTCGTCCACGTTCCCACGAAGCGCTGCCGGTCGGCGGGCGTTGGAGCGCGAGGAAGGTCGCCACCCGTCGTGGCGGGTGGGGCGCTTTCCCCCACCAACATTCGCACGGCCGCGGCCTCCGTGGTGCGCATGATCCCGCCGTTCCGGTTCGCCAGGATGATCACAGCCGCTTGCTGATCGGGAAGCAGCGTGAACACCGCTCCCGACCCGACCCGGAACCCATAGTGCGCGGCGGTCCGGTAAGTGCCCTGAGTGCAGACGGAGAGTCCGTAGGAGTATCCGCAGGGCGAGCCGGAGAGACGCCCATGCGGCGTGAACATCGCGCGCACCGCTCCGGCGGGCAGCACCTGCGCGCCATCGATCCGGCCTTCGTGCAACAGCGCGATTGCATATCGTGCGAGATCCTCCACGCTCGAGAAAAGCGAGCCCGAAGGCCAGGTGCTCACGTCGTCCTGGTATGGCCGAAGCACCTCGGCCCGTCCCTCCACCACCCGATGGTCGAGCGCCAGCGGATGGGTGAGCGCAATGAGCGGGCGGAACGTGGAGCTTCGCATGCCGAGCGGCCTCAAGACCCGACGTTCCACCAGGTCCGCGTAGGGCAAGCCGTCCGCCTGCTGGAGAACGTAGCCGCTGAGCCAGTAACCCGGGCTCGCATAGGAATGGATATCGCCCGGTTCGCCCAGCAGCTCGGCGGTGCCCCAGCCGCGCACCCGTGCCTCCAGGGCATCATCGTCGTGCGATCCGTTGCCCGCCGCGGCGTCGGCGAGCCCGGAGGTGTGGCTCAGCAGTTGATGCAGCGTGCGCACGCCGATCAGCGGATGGAGCGCGGGGGCGTGACGCGCGATCGGAGCGTGCAGGTCGACGCGACCCTCTGCGGCCATGAGCGCCGCCGCGAGCCCGGTGACGGACTTGGTGACGGAGCCCAGCCGGAAAAGCGTGCCCGGTGTCATGGGATCACCCGACTCAGAACTGCGCACGCCCAGCGCCGCGCGATAGACGATGCGTTCGCCGACGACGATAGCGATGGTGGCGCCGGGCGCGCCGCTCGCCGCCATCTCGGCGCGAAATGCGGCGCTCAGTTCGGCTGTGTCGATTCTCGCCGCGATGATTCCACGATCCTGCGCGACCGCGGGCGTGGTGACACAGAACCCGAGGACGACGGCAGCCGTGCGCGATCTCATGGTTTGGCGCCCTGCAAGATCGCATCGAGCGTCTCACGAGGCAGCCACCGGCCTCGCGTCATGACTCCGTCGGGACGCTCGAGAGTCGCAAGGCCGCTGAGCGGGTTCGCGGTGAGCAGCAGGAGATCGGCACCCACCCCGGGAGCGACGGTGCCAAATTCGCGCTCGAGACCAAGATATGAAGCCGCGCTCACGGTCGCGGCGCGTAGCACCTGGTACGGCGTAAGTCCCGCCTGCTGAAGCGCGCGCAGCTCGCGATGGATACTGAACCCGGGCATGAAGAGCGCATTCGGGGAATCGGAGCCCACCAGCAACGTGGCGCCTGCATCCGCAAGCGCTTTCGTCATCCGGTTCCGGAATTCATCCATCGTGGACAGGAGCACCGGATCCCTCGGCGTGTTCCAGAACGCGCGAAGGTTCTGCTCATGCGCGCCGCGGGCCGCGGGAAGCAGGTAGTCGACGCCAGGCAAGGCAAGGAGCGAATCCATCGGCAGCGGGCGGATGAACGCCACCTGGAAGAGCGCCAGGGTGGGCGTGTTCGCGACGCCGGAGCGCGCGGTGAGCGCGGCGATCCTGGGGAGCTTGTCCCAGTCGACGGTGAAGCGGTAGTTGCGGTCGAAGTCGGGCCCCGTGCCGTAGCGGGCGTGGCCGCCGTATTCGAAGACGTCGCCCTGCTCCATCCCCTCGAGCGCTGCCGCGCGCGCCTGCGAGCCGTCGCCGAGGGCCTCGGCCTCGGGTGAGATGACTCGCACGACGGCGTGGACGGGCTTGCCCGCCGAGGTGCCGACGTTCTCCTTGACGAACCACATCCCGCGGGTGGTGGACTTCGGCCTCCCCGCCGCCTGGCGCAGCGCGGCGGCCTTCTCGGCGT
>JACMLI010000424.1 GCA_014379705.1 Gemmatimonadaceae bacterium | reverse complement strand
GCGGCGTACGCCCTGCACGCCCCGGGATCGCGCAAGGCGTCGGCCGCCCCCGCGGTGCGCTTCTCGAGCCGCGTCCACAGGCCCGACGCGTCGGGGTGCGGCGTGACCAGGATGTCGCAGGGCAGCGACTCGAGCACGCGGAAGCCCGCCTCGAAATCGCGGACCGCCGCCGGGTACGTGGTGTTGCGCGAGAAGAGGAACCCATCGGCCGACACCGCGGATTGGCTGTCGCCATAGACGAGCGACAGGCACCGCGCTCCTTCGCACGACGTCCACGACCAGCTCGTGCCCCCCGGCGTGTGTCCGGCGGTGCGGTGCGCCTGCAGTGCGAGCGGCCCCACGCGGACCGTGTCGCCGTCGGCCACCACGCGCACGCGCACGAGGGGATCGATCGGAAAGGCAATGCCGAACTGGGGATCGTCGGGGCCCACTTTCCCGCTGCGCAACACCTCGGCACTTGCGGCAGTCGCGGCCACGTCCGCCCCGGACAGCCGCTGCAACTCGCCGAGTCCGCCTGCGTGGTCGTAGTGCACGTGCGAGTTGAGCAGGAGTTTCACGTCCTCGAGGCGGAACCCAAGCGACCGAATGCTTGCGGCAATGGGTCGCGCCGACTCCATCAGGCCGCCGTCGATGAGCACGTGCCCCTGCGGCGACGTGATCAGCAGCGCCGACAGGCCATTGGTGCCCACGAACCACGTGTTCCCGAAGACCTTGAATGGCGCGTGCGGCATATTCCACGTCGGGCACGCCTCGCAGTTGGGCGTGGTGGCCGTGGAGTCACGGGTCTGCGCGGCGAGGGGAGTACCGGCCAGGGCGAGGAGCAGGAGCGTGCGACGCGTCATGGAAATGGTGCGAGCGGAGATACGGCGAGCGGGGGATACTGCGAGCGGGAGATAGTGCGAGCGGGGGATACTGCGAGCGGGGGATGAAGCGAACGGGGATGATGCTGGCGTACAAGTATACGAGCGCTCAGGAGATCCAACGCTCGAACGTTACCCGGGCTCCTAGTGTGGCCCGCTCGCAGTATCCCCCGCTCGCTTCACCCCCCGCTCGCTTCACCGCCCGCTCGCTTCACCCCCCGGCTCGCCCTTCATGGCGCAATCGCCCAGCGGACCTGCACCTGATAGCTCACCACGACTTCCCGTTCGACACTGGGCGCACCGGCGGCCGCGGTGGAGAACTGCGCGCGCTCCATGGCCTGCATCGGACGGGCGACAGACCCGGTGGTCATCGAGAGGATCGGTCCGAGCTGCCTCCCGGCTGCCGCCACCAGGGCGCTGGCTTCGGTTTTCGCGTCGGCAAAGGCCGCGGCGATGGTACCGATGCGTGCTTTCTCTGCCGTATCGGATATGAACTGCATGCCCCCCACTTCGGTGGCGCCCGCCCCCAAGGCCGCATCGATGATCGCGCCCATGCGCTCCATGTCCTTGAGGTTCACTTCCACCTGCGTGCGGGCCTGATAGTCCACCAGCCGACGCTGCTCCCGGTACTCATAGTTTGGGGCCACACTGAAGCCCGTGGCGCGCGCGTCGTTGCCGCGAAAGCCCAGCGCAGCGAGAGCCGCCTGCACACGCCGCACCCGGTCACCATTCAGGCTCGCCGCCTGGACGGCCGTGGCCGCGCCGGTCTGCACGACGAACCGCATCAGGACGCGATCAGCCGGCAGGCGCACTTCGGCGAATCCCGACGTCGAGACCTCGGGCGGCGGTGCTGGCGCCTGCGCGCCGAGCAGGATGGGAACACACACACTCACAACAAGGAGAACGCGACGCATGAAAGCTCCGGAGGAACGGCAGAGGGAAACGTGACGGCAGAAGAACGTCAGCGTTGGACACACGGCGCCTAACGACCAAAGTGCCGTCGCCGAACGCGCCGCGGGGGACCCAGCTGGTGTTACGCGCCGCAGCGGACGACGTTCCCCCCGACCGCGTCGGAGGCCTCGCGGCGAGGGCACCACACTCCCATTGCCACCGGGTACGCATCCGGGCGCAACCGGCTGCGCACCGTGATTGCGACCTGCTCGGCTTCGTCCTGGCTGGGATAGCTCCCCGCCGTCGTTCGGTAGACACCGTTCCGCAGGTAGATCCCCACCGGCGCGAACCCTGCCGCCCGGTTCCGCTCCGACTGTTGCCTGGCGTCGGCCTCAGTGGGGTGCGCCGACACGACGATGAGCCAGTCCCCCGTGGCGGCCTGCACCGTATTCGCCTGCGTCGTCCAGCGCGCGAGCGTCGCGCTGTCCCCCGGCGCCGCCTGCGCCATCAGCGTCTGCAGGATGCCTGGCGCATCATTCGGGTAGGTCAGGAGGAGCAGGGCCTTGGCCGTCCGACGTCCCACCTCGTCGGTGCCGAGCATCTTGGGGAGGTTCGTCGCGAGGAACTCCGCGCGGCGCGTCTCCTGCTGGTCGCGGAGCTGGCCCTGTTGCACTGCCGCCTGCGACGCCTGCGCCGACCGCTGCAACTCGGCGACGTTGATGTTCGTGTTGCGCGCAATCACCGCCACCGCCACCGCCGATGCGAGGGGGACGAGAATGCCGAGCAACGTGGCCAGGCTCACCGCGGGTTGGTTTGTCGAGGTGCTCATGGACGCCAACGATAGGCGCCTCTGTCGGGGACGCAACGGTGTGTGCGCGATCTCGTCGCTCCGGCGAAGCCTGCCCCGGCAGGTTGTAAGCCGGGGGCCGCAGCCCCGTGTCGTTCCCGGCGAATGAGCCCTCAACGCGGCCCCCGCACGCTTGGTATCTTGAAACATGACCGCTCCTGCTCCAACCCCGTACGAACAGATGGGTGGCGAGGAAGGCATTCGCCGGCTCGTCGATCGCTTCTATGACCTGATGGACGCGTCCCCCGAAGCCTCGAACATTCGGTCGCTCCATGCGGCGAGCCTCAAGTCCTCACGGGAGAAGCTTTTCCTGTACCTCACCGGCTGGACCGGTGGCCCCCCCGTGTACGTCGAGAAGTACGGCGATCCGCGACTGCGCGCGCGTCACCTGCCATTCCCCATCGCCACCCGTGAGCGCGACCAGTGGCTCTGGTGCATGGACCAGGCGCTGAGTGAAGCCGAGATGCCGGACGCCCTTCGCAAGCACCTGCGTGAGCGCATCCACGCGCTCGCCGACCACATGCGCAACCAGCACGGCTGACCCGGGCCCGCTCGCGTTGCCCCCATGCGGCCGGTGACGCATGTTGTGCGCGCGCCGATGCGCCGTGACCCCCGAGAGGACATCCGACATGAAACGCCGCGACTTCGTTGTCTCGTCGACCCTGGGCTCCGTTGGCATGGGAGCAGCCCACTTTTCCCTCGGCGGCATCCCCGTCGCGCTGGGGGAAACGCCCGTGCCCCCCGCTCCCGCCGCGGCCACGCGCAAGATCCTCATCGCCGGGGGTGGGTTCGGCACGGCGTTCATTCGCTACATGGCGCAGCTCACGGGGAAGCCACGCCCGAAGCTGCTCTACCTGCCGACAGCATCTGCCGACCGGCCGGACGGGATCATCAGCTGGTTCCGCAACTGCGCCCCGGTGAACTGCGAGCCGAGCGTGCAGGAGAGCTTCATTGCGAGCACGCGGCAGCTCAGGGGCTGGGACGAGGTGATGCTGACCGTCGACGGCATTGTCTGTTCCGGCGGAAACACCCTGAACCAACAGGCGATCTGGAAGGCGCAGGGCATCGACCAGGTGCTCCGTGAGGCCTGGGACCGCGGCATCATCCTCGGCGGTGCGAGTGCTGGTTCGCTCTGCTGGTTCGAGGAGGGCACCACGGACTCGCGGCCGAAGGAACTTTCCATCGTGAAGTGCCTCGGCTTTCTCAAGGGGAGCCACTCCCCGCACTACGACGCCGAGCCGGGTCGCCGGCCGCTGTACCATAAGCTCATCGGCTCCGGCCAGATGAAGGCCGGGTACGCGTGTGACAACGACGCGGGGATCTACTTCGAGGACAACGAGGTGAAGCGCGTCGTGCATACGCGGGCCGCCGCAGGCGTGTACCACGTGACGCTGGCCAACGGGAAGCTCGAGGAGCACAAGCTGGCGCCGGAGATGATCAGCTAGAGCTTCACCGGCACAGCAACTGATCAACGCAGAGACGCGGGGGCCGCGGAGGGTCGCAGAAAAAGCCACTGCGAGTTCTTCTCCAAGAGGCGCACAGCCGAGGTCGATGTGCGGTTCGAAACAGACCCAAATTGGTTGGCAGTTCCCGCGCCCCTCTGCGTCCCCTGCGCCTCTGCGTTGAAGCTTTTCATGTGAGCACGCGAGCATTCAGTCCCTCCGTAGTTCACAAGGGCGCGCACGGGAAACGGCCGGACACCTGGAGGGCGCTTCCATCCCCGTGTTCGGCTAGCTTTGTCGGGCCCTACCCACACGAGGATCCTCCCATGCAGTTCCAATCCCAGGCCCGCCGCCGCATGGCGCGCCGGGCAGCCGGACGCGCGAGTTCCCTTGCCCTGGCTCTCGGCACGCTCGTCGCGG
>JACMLI010000423.1 GCA_014379705.1 Gemmatimonadaceae bacterium | reverse complement strand
TCGTTGTTCGACGTGAAGCTATGGGAGACATAGGCGAGACCGGTGTGGGCGGAGGTGTTGGAATCGGCCGGGGTGTCGTTCAGCACAACGGTGGTGAGGTCGTCCTCGACGCCGAAGAAGTCGGTGCGGACACGGTAGGTCACATCCTCGCCCACGTTGACGTTGGTGGTCGTGGTGAGGGGTTCGGAAGTGGCCTGGAGTGTTTTGGCGAGAACGACGCCGACGATACGCTGGCCACGCTGGTCGAGGGAATAGTCGCCGTTCGAGGTGGTGCCGTCCTGGCTGCGAGAGTCGCCGCGCACTCGAAGGCGGAGGGCCAAGGGGCCGGGAGTGTTGCTGTAAGCAAGCCTGGCGCGAACCGTGATGGTGCCGGTAGCCCCGAGGGTGCCGAGCTGGGCGGGAGAAAGCGTCCATACACCGACCACCTGAGTGGCGGTGGCACCGACGGTTGCAAGGGTGCCGCCGGTGCCGGCGGTGGCGGCGTTTACGGTGACGGAGGTGACGGTCCAGCTCGAACCCAGCCCGGGGAAGTCAATCGTGATATGGCTGGCGAGCGAGCCGCCCTCGCCATTATTGGTGATGACGAAGTCGTAGTTGGCGGCGGTCGTGTTGGTGATAAGGGCGTTGGTCGGAGTGGTGGACGTGACGTCGAGGTCGGGCGTGAGCGGATTGTAGCTGACGTTGTCGGTTGTAGAGTTCGCGACGCCGCAACTGGTGGTGTAGTTAAGCTGGGCGGTGATGTTGGCGGTGGCGGGGACGGTGGGATCGAGGGTAGTCTCGGCCGAAACGAGGTTGGAACCGGAGGCGGCGGTAAAGCTGGTGGCGTTTTGGGTATCGAAGACGGTGGGGCGGACGTAGTAGCTGACGGTTACGGTCTCACCGAAACGAACCATGTGCGGCGAAGAGGCCCCGGTGAAGGTGAAGATGGGCGAGGTGACGGTGCCGGTGCGGGTGACGGTGGTGATGTCGACGGCGGTGCCGCCGCGGGTGACGGGGCCGGTGGTGTCGAGGGTGGAGCCGGCCGGGATGGTCGCGGTGATGACGGGGTTGTAGGCCGTGCCGCCGCTGTTGCTGAAGGTGACGGTAACCTGGGCGCGACCGCCGGGGAGCGAGGTGATGGCCTGGGTGAGCTCGGTGCCGGAAATGATGACCGGCAACATCACGATGGTTGCGGCGCTGGTGGGCGTGCCGGGGGTGACGACGTTGGAGCGGACGGTGGCGCCGTTGTTGGTGCAACCCCAGGTGACGTCGGCGAGGCGGCTGGAGGTAAGACAGTTATTACCGAGGGTTTCCGTGATGGTATAGGTGACGGCCGCGCTGGCGTTGAGATTCGGCAAAGAGATGACTTGGGCGGCGGCGAAAGGAGTATTTACGCCGAGGCCGGGGCCGTTGATGACGGCGGTGCCGCCGGAACCGGAGAGGACATCGGAGAGGCGGAGGTTCTGGGCGGTGGCGGTGCCGTTGTTGGTGATGACGATGCGCCACTCGACGACATCGCTTAAGCCGCCATAAACGGTGGTGGTGAAGGGGGCGGCGCCGTTGGCGGTGATGTTGCGGCCGGTCTTGACCACGGTGATGTCGGGGCGCTCGACCGGGATGGTGAAGGGCTGGGCGGGCGAGGTGACAGCGTTGCCGCAGGAGATGGTGGCGGTGGCGGAGGCGGAGAGGACGGGGTTCTGGCCAGCGAGGGTCTCGGTGGCGGCGAGGCCGAACTCAATGTTGACCTGATTGGTGCCGGAGACGCCGACGGGGACGAGTTCGGCAAGGGCCGGGATCTGAGCCGAGGTCCAGACGTAGGGGTTACCCGAGCTGCCGTTGCCGGTGGGGGGCGAGAGGGCGTTTTGGAGGGCGCCGCCGTTGAGCCGGTATTGGACGGTGCCGGAGATGGAAAGGCCGGCGGAGGGTGGAACGACGTCGCTGACGATGACGCCCTGGATGTTGGTGGGGCCGGTGTTTTTAACGATGACCACGATCTTGCCGAGATCGCAAAGGCGGGCGACGGTCTGGGTGGAATCGTGGACAACCTGCATCTTGCCGGCGGGGAAGTTGTAGGTGGGTGAGACGCGGGTGACGGTGGTGTAAATGGTGGAATCGCAGCCCCACGTGGCAGTTATCAGGTCGATAGCCGGAACAATCGTGATGGCGCATCCGGGGATGATTCCGACGTTGGCTATCAAGGTGATAGGAACGGTCGCGCCGGAGGCGAGGTTGTTGAGTGCCCAAGTGAGAGTCTGGCGACCGCCGGGGCCGGCGGACGTGGCGACAGTGTAGCCGGGGTTGGCGGCATTGGTGGCGGCAACGTTCACGGTGATGCCTACCGGAAGAGTATTGGTGAGGACGGTTCCGTAGCCGGTGCCGGCGTCGGTATTGCTGACGTAGGTGACGTAGCTGATGCTGGAACTGGTGACGGTGATGGAGCCGGGGGTAACGGTGAGGGCGAGGGTGGCCTTGCGCACGGAGCCCGGGGTGTAGGAACCGGTGGTGTTGTAAACGCGGGCGGCGGCGGCGGCGGTCTGCCAGCTATCGTAGTCGACGCGGGCGGTAAGGGCGCCAAAGGGGTCGAGGGAGAGCCATTGCCCGTTCGCAGCCGTAGCCTCCACGATGACCGAGAGAGGCGTGCCAGCGAGGGCGGTGAGGGTCAGGTCACCCGGGACGTATTCGACGATACCGCTGAGGGCGGAGAGGTCGAGGACGCTCGCGCGCGGCGCCACGATGCATCCCGCGTCGAGCCAGGTGGCGGCGCCAGCGATGCGTAGTGGCTGACCGGTTGCGGCGGCGTTGGCAACGATCTCGGCCAGGTCGGCGACGTCACGGGGACGCAGGGACGGGGCGGAGGGTCCATTCGCGCCTGGTGGCTGGGGGCCCCCCCCCGACAACAACGTACCGTCTTCGTTCCACGCGACCGTCATCAGGCTGTCCCCGCTCGAATCATTTTCCCGCCGAATCCAGAGTTGAGCCCGCGCGTCGCCGGTGCGAGCGCCCATTCCCGGCACGAACGCACCGGAATCACCTTCCCCGGATTCGACCGCCGTTCGGGATCGAACACCTCGCGCAACCGACACATTGCCGTGAGCGACGTCTCCGAGAAGATGAGCGGCATGTAGTCGATCTTGTCGAGCCCGATGCCATGCTCGCCCGTGACACTGCCGCCCGCGTCCACGCACGCCTGCATCACCCGCCGCATCGCCGACTGCACCCGGGCGCTCTCGACCGGATCATTCCCGTTGTAGGGAATGTTCGGATGCAGGTTGCCGTCACCCGCATGGAACACGTTGCACACCGTGACCCGTTCTTCGCTCGCGATCTGTGCGATCGCGCTCAGCACGTCGGGAAGGCGCGTCCGAGGGATCACCGCGTCCTGCACGACGAGGTGCGACGAGATGCGCCCCATCGCCCCGAAGGCCTTCTTGCGTCCCTGCCAGAGCCGGAGGCGCTGCACCTCATCGGTGGCCACGAGCACGTTGCGCGCGCCCACAGCATGGCAGATGGCCGCGATCCGCCGCGCGTCGCGATCGATCCCGGCGGCGAGTCCGTCGATCTCGATGAGCAGCACGGCGGCCGCGTCGACCGGATACCCTGCGGCGTATATCGAAGCCTCCACGGCGCGGATCGTCGGGGTGTCCATCATCTCGAGGGCGGCCGGCACGATCCCCGTGGCGATGATCGCCGACGTGGCCCGCGCGGCCGCGTCGATCGACGTGAAGTCGGCCAGCATCGTGCGCACCGCCTCGGGATCGGGCGTCAGCCGGACCGTCGCCTCGAGGACCACGCCGAAGCACCCTTCGCTCCCGATGAACGTGCCTAACAAGTCGTACCCCGCGGCCTCGCCATCGGCGGAGCCCAGCGTGACGACCTCCCCATCGGGCAGCACGACCGTGAGCGCGACCACGTGGTTGAGCGTGACGCCGTACTTGAGGCAGTGCGGACCACCCGCGTTCTCCGCCACGTTCCCGCCGATCGTGCACGCGGCCTGGCTCGACGGGTCGGGCGCGTAGTGCAAGCCGAACGCCGTCGCGGCGCGCGTGAGGTGCACGTTCACCACGCCGGGTTCCACGCGCGCCAGCCGGTTCACGGGGTCGATCTCGATGACGCGACGCAGGCGATGCAACCCGACGAGCACGGTGCCGTCGGAGAGCGCGCCGCCAGACAGGCCCGTGCCCGCGCCGCGCGCCACGAACGACATGCCACGCCTGGCGAGCAGGCGGATAATCGCGATGACCTCGTCGCGTGTTCCCGGCATTACCGCGAGGGCGGGCTGCTGACGATACCCCGGGAGTCCGTCCGACGTGTAGGCGAGGAGTTCGCTCTTCCGGGTCAGCAGGTATCGCGTTCCAACGATCTCACCGAGCTCGCGCTCCAGTGGCGTCATGCTTCACCTGCGACGAGTCCGTGCCCGTGCCCGTTCGTGCGGGCCCGCGCGTGCACCTGTGCCCCCACCTCGAGCTGCGAAACCATCGGTCCAAGGGTTCCGGCCAGCATGGTGAGTCGGTCGAGTGGCGAGCGTGACGTGAGGAGTCGCTGCCGGAATTCGAGGGGCAGGTCCACGTACTGCGCGACGGCGAAGGACAACTCGGCGGGATCTTCGGGCAGTTCGGGAAGGGCGGAGGCGTCATCCTGCATCGTGCGCGCGGCATGACCCGCACGTCCGAAGACCTCCCGGACCGAGCCTGCGACAGGCACCAGCGCGGCGCCGTCGACCTCGATGTCGATGACGCCCTCGACGGACGCCGAGTGATAAGGCGTGCCCATCTCGACGAGGCTCCGGAACTCGAAGCGGTCTCCGCCGATGACCATGATGTTGGATCGACCGTCGGAGAGCGGTTGCGTGGATTCCACGCGCGCCATGCACCCCACCGTGCCCGGCGTGATGTCTTCTTCGTGCGATTCGGGCGCGCGGCAGATCACGCCGAACTCCCGGTTCGACGCCAGGCAGTCCGCGAGCATCTGGCGATACCGGGGCTCGAAGATGTGCAGGGGCTGGACCGCCTTGGGAAAGAGGACCAGCGGCAGTGGAAAGAGAGGGATCACGTGCGTCACCTGATCAACCTACCACGAGCGCTGCCCTTCCGGGGACGGCGACCTCAGGGTCGCGTGGCGTCGTCCGGGTGCATGACGCGCTCGATCGTCTCGCGGAGGGTCGCCAGCTCGAACGGCTTTTGCAGGACGTGGCAGGTGGACGTGTTCACGAACTCGGCTGCCTCCTGCGAGACGATGTCCCCGGTAGAGAAAATCAGCCGGGCAAGCACGTGCGGTGCCACCGTCTTGAGCCGGTCATGCAGCTGGATGCCGTTGAGGCCGGGCATCCGGAGGTCGGAGATGATCACGTCGTACTGGGGGGTCGTCGACTGCTGCTCGTCGAGGACGATCATCGAGTAACCGCTTTCGCCGTTCGTTGCCTCGTCCACCCGCCATCCCATTCGCGTGAAGAACCTTCGCAGGGCCAGTCGGATGGTCAGTTCGTCGTCGATAAGGAGGACCCGGTAGTTCCCGGAGCCAGGTTTCGCAGCGACGTCTACCATGCAAGACCTCCGGAACGACGAGGGTGCAGCGAGCACTCCGCGGTTAAGCGGCATGTGGTGCGTGGGTTCCAAAGTGGCAAACCCGGCTGAAATCATTGTGGCGACGGACCGAACATGCAACGGACAACACCGTCAGGATGTTGAGGACCGCGGGTCAGGGAAAGCAGAATGGCCAGCCGGTGAGGGCTGGCCATTCGCGCATTTGAAGGCCGCGGCGTCAGGCCGCGGTCCAGAATCCGGCGAGGGCACGACCGTCCGGGGATTCGCGGAGCTTCTCGAAAGCGCGCTCGCGAATCTGGCGGATGCGTTCCCGGGTCACGCCGAGGAGCGCGCCGATGCGCTCGAGGGTCATGGCCTCGGAGCCCTCTTCGAGCCCGTAGTAGAGGCTCAGGATCTTGCGCTCACGCGGGGTGAGGTAGCGCTGGAAGACCTTCGTGATGAACTCACGCATGAGCTTGAAGTCCGTCACGTCCTCGATCTCGGTGCCGTCGACGCCGGAGAAGCGCTCCCCAAGGGTCGAGGCTTCGCGATCGCTGCGATCGATCGGAGCGTCCAGGGAGACCTCGGTGGAGGTCATCTGGCGGGCAGCACGAACGTTTTCTGGTGTCTCTCCGATCAGGCGGGCGACTTCGTCGTCGGAGGGGTCTCGGCGGAGAACCTGGGAGAGGATCGTCTCGGCGCGCGAGAGCCGGATGAGCTGCGAGTTCTGGTTGAGCGGGATTCGAACGCTGCGGGTCTGTTCGGCGAGGGCCTTGAGGACGGCCTGCCTGACCCACCACACGGCGTAGGAGATGAACTTCACTCCCTGATCCGGATCGAACTTTCGAACCGCTTTCAGCAGCCCCTCGTTGCCGATCGCGACGAGTTCACTGAGGTCGAGCCCGTGGCCCTGGTACTTCTTCACGTAGGAGATCACGAACCGAAGGTTCGCGGTCACCAAACGTTCGGCGGCAACTTCGTCGCCTTGCTGAGCCCGGCGTGCTAACCGTCTTTCTTCAGCCGGATCAGTTATGAGCGGAAGCTTTTGGATGTCGAGAAGGTACTGGTCAAACGCGGTGGCTGGCGCTGCTCGAACGAAGGACTTGGTAGTGGTCTTCGGTTTCGTTTCAGTCGCTTGCTGCATAGGCCTCTCTTCACCGACAAGCGTGTCGCCAAGGCAGATGTCACGCCTTGACTTGGGAGGGAAGTGGGCGGGCACAGTAAGAAAACGTCACGAGTCCGTCAACAGAAATTTTTCACCTCGTGGGCCAGAATGAGCGTCTTTTTGAGGCCATATCCAAAGGCCACAACACGTTAAACCCTTGGTCCCTGGTATGATCTTGCACTCCGCCGGAAGGGGTAGGACCAACGCTTCGCCCGAACATACACCGGCAGAGATGTGGAAAAATGACCGATCGAGTAACCGCTCACGGCGGGTACTTCACTCGGGATTAGGCGGCCTGGACGGTTCAGATGCGCTCGCCCGCGTCGGCTCCGCGGGGAGCCGACGCACGATTCGGCGGAGGCCGACCAGAAGCGTGAGAGCCGCGATCGCCGCCAATGCGAGCCCCGGAATACCTACCATCCAACCCGCCCAGCCCCCCAACCCGATGAGAATCAGAAGGACGAGCAGGGCGGCGTAGCGTGGTCTCATGGCACCGGGAGTGAAGCGAGTACGTGCTCTACGTGCCGGTCCTCGACGGGGATTCCGCGATCCGGGTCGGCCATCGCGCCGACCTCTGCCGGCAATGCAAAGACCAGCGTGCCCGAGCGTGACTTCTTGTCGAGGCGCATCGCCTCGAGAAGCGCGGGTCCGGTCACACTCAGGGGAATCGCGGTCGGGAGCCCCAGGGACGCCAGGCCGCGTTCCACGCGCCCGGCGGTGCCGACGCATGCGACGCCGAGGTGCTCGGCGAGCCGCGCCTCGACACACATGCCGATCGCGATCGCCTCGCCGTGCAGCATCGAGAAATCGGACAAGAGCTCGATGGCATGGCCGACGGTGTGGCCGAAGTTCAGTACCTGCCGCAGCCCGCGCTCATGCTCGTCGCGCCCCACCACGCCGGCCTTGATGCGGACGCTCGTGGCGATGAGCTCGGCGAGTTCATCGCCATGCCAGGCGATCGCCGTGGCGTCGGCAGTCGTGATCGACACCCCGACGCGCACTGCCGCGTCGAAGTAGCCGGCGTCGGCAATCACACCGTGCTTCACGATTTCGGCGAACCCGGCGCGCAGGTGGTTCGCGGGGAGGGTCTGGAGCACGGTCGGGTCGATGACCACCGCGGCGGGCTGGTGGAAGGCGCCGATCAGGTTCTTTCCGTGCTTAGTGTCCACACCGACCTTGCCACCGACCGACGCGTCCACCATCGCGAGCAGCGAGGTCGGGACCTGCAGGAACGGGACACCGCGCATGAACGTCGCCGCGACGAAGCCGGCGAGGTCGCCCACAACCCCCCCGCCGAGGGCGATGATCGTCGTGTCGCGTCCACAGCGTTCGTCGAGGAGCCAGTCGGAGAGTCGCGTCCATGCCGCGCGCGATTTCTCCTGCTCACCGGGGGTGACCGCCTGCATGATCACGCGGCTGTGGGGCGCGAAGTGGCGGAGTGAACCAACGAGTTGTGGGGCGGCGACCGGTCCGACATTCGCGTCGGTGATGATCGCATACGTCGGTGCGGGCGCGACCTGCGCCGCGAGGCGACCGCTCTCGTCCAAAAGCCACGGTGCGACGCGCACCTCGTAGCCGAGGAGGTCGATGACGCGCGCAGGCCCGGGCGACGCGCTCACCAGGTGACTTCTCCGGCGCCAGCGCGCGTGTTCGCCACGCGCGCGAGCATGAACAGCAGGTCGGAGAGCCGATTGAGGTAGACGATCACGACCTCGGGCACCGGCACCGTGCGACGCAGCGAGACGACACGACGTTCGGCGCGGCGGCAGACCGTCCGCGCCACGTGCAGCGCGGCGCTCTTTGGCGTGCCACCGGGAACGATGAACGCGCGCAGGGGTTCGAGCTCGCGCTCGCAGGCATCGATGGCGCGTTCGAGTTCGGCGATGCGGGCGTCGTCGAGGCGCGCCTTGGAGAGCTGCTCGCGCATCTTCTCGTGATCGGGGGTCGCGAGGAGCGCGCCGATGCTGAACAGGTCGCGCTGGATCGGGACGATGACCTCATCGATCCGCGGCATCATTTCAACGGCGCGAACCATGCCGAGGAACGCATTGAGCTCGTCGACTTCCCCGTACGCGTCGACGCGTTCGTCGTCCTTGTCCACGCGGCCGCCGCCAAAGAGACCGGTCTGTCCGTCGTCCCCGGTCTTCGTGTAGATCTTGATCGTCATGCCGCAAGATAACGTCGCCGGCGAGCACGCGTTTCAGGGGAGTGGGGACGATTAGTTTCCCCGCATGACCACACACGAACTCGTCGACGTCACGATCATCGGCGGGGGGCCGACAGGGCTCTTCGCGCGCTTCTATGCCGGCATGCGTGGCGTGTCGTCGCAGATCATCGACGCCCTCCCCGAACTCGGTGGCCAGCTCACGGCGCTGTACCCCGAGAAGTACATCTTCGACGTGGCGGGCTTCTCGAAGGTGCTGGCCAAGGACCTGGTGAAGGCGTTGGTCGACCAGTCGCGACAATTCGGCGCACGGGAGCACCTCAACCAGCGGGTGGTTGGTCTCGAGGAAACCGACGGGCACTTGGTGCTGGTCACCGACACGGCGCGCTTTCCGACGCGTTCGATCGTGCTCGCCGCCGGCATCGGCGCCTTCTCGCCGCGCCGGTTGCCCCAGGCGTGCGCCGAGCCCTGGTACGGACGCGGCATTCACGACGTGATGGGTGATCCGGCCCAGTACCATGGCAAGCGCGTGGTGATCATCGGCGGCGGCGACTCCGCGTTCGACTGGACCGCGCAGCTCGTCGGAAAGGCCGCGCGTGTTTCGCTCGTACATCGCAGTGACCGCTTCCGTGCGCATGGCGCGACGGTGAGCGAGGTGATGCAGGCTGTCGCGCGCGGTGACGCGGACCTGTTCACCTTCCACGAGTTGCACGACGTCTTGTCCGCCGACGCGAGGCTTGCGGGCGTGGTGTTGCGCGAAACGAAGACCAAGCTGACGAAGGAGATCCCGTCGGACGTGATCCTGCCGATGCTCGGGTACGTGAGCGACCTGGGGGAGGTGTCGAACTGGGGGCTCAACATCGTGAAGGACGAGATCGTCGTGAACTCCGAAATGGAGACGGGCCGCGCCGGGATTTACGCGGCGGGGGACGTGACGACGTACCCGGGCAAGCTCAAACTCATCGCAGCAGGTTTCGGCGAGGCGGCGACGGCGGTGAACCAGGCGGTGCACTGGATCTACCCGGAGAAGAAGGTCGCGCCTGGGCATTCGTCGAACATGGCGATCTTTGGGCAGAAGGACGATTAGGGACTAGCGGACTAATGGACTAGCGGTGGACTCGGGGCGGGATGTGGGGTACGACGGGCGCCGGTTGTTGACTCCATGTCCCGCTTCCCGCCCGTCCGTTTCCATCTCGTCGACTAGTCGACTAGTCCCGCTAGTCTTCGCCATTGGCGCCCCCGGTGTCCACCGGCGCCTCCGGCGCCGGTTGACACCAACGGCGCCAATCGGCGAATTTGTTGCAGCGCTTCACTTTACACGCTCTCGTCTGTGTCAGCCCTTGAGCTATCTTCTGGTCGCCGATGACAACGAAGACATGCGGTTCATGCTCCGTGACCTCTTTCGAGCGTCGGGGCATGAAGTAGCCGTCGTGGGCGATGGCCTGGAGGCGTTGGCGTCGATCAAGGAACGGGAGCCCGATCTCGTGGTGCTCGACAACTCGATGCCCAACATGACGGGGCTCGAAGTCTGCCGCCTGCTCAAGGAGAACCCGTTCACGGCGCGCATCCCCGTCCTCATGCTCACTGCGCAGAGTGGGGTGGAGAACAAGGTCGAGGGATTCACCGCGGGCGCCGACGAGTACCTCCCCAAGCCGTTCGATCCGCGGGAGTTGCGGGTGAGAGTCGCGGCGTTGCTGCGGCTCGTGCAGCGCGAAGGCGACCGGAATCCCACGAGCGGGCTTCCTGGCGGGCGTGCGATCGACGCGGAAGTCGTGCGACGCATCGAACGAGGCGAGGACTTTGCGGTCTGTTACCTCGACCTGGACAACTTCAAGCCCTTCGCCGACACGTTCGGCTTTGCCATTGCCGACGAGGTCATTCGCGGACTGGGCGCCGCGATCCGTGAGGCGTCGACGCTGGTGAACGGCCCGACGAATCGCGACTTCGTCGGACACATCGGCGGGGATGACTTCATCGTGGTGACCCACGGCGAGCATGTGCGGCGACTCGTGCAGGAGTGCGCGACGCGGTGCCGCGATGTCGTCGCGCGTGCGGTCGGCGGCGACGCGGCGTCTCGCGGCACCTATCACGGACTCGATCGCGACGGGCAGCCGCGCGAGTTCCTGCTCGCCAACGTCTCGGCCGCGGTGATGCAGGTGCGTCTGGACGCGTGGGTGAGCCTCGCGCACCTCGGGCAGCGGGCTGCGGACGCCAAGCGACGCGCCAAGCAGCAGGGGCCGGGCGGGCTGCTGTTCGAAGAGGCGTGAGCTGATGCGGTGGCGGCTCGCGTGGGTGGCGCTCGCGTCGTGCCTCTGCGTCGCACCCGCGCAAGCCCAGCAAGTGCTGTGCGAGGGCGGGCTGCGTGAGGTCAACAGCGTGGATTTTCGAGGTAACGCGACGTATCGCGACGACCAGCTCTCGGTGCTCATCGTCACGACGCCATCGACCTGGGCCCGGCGCTTCCTGAAGGTGTTCGGCACCCGCCTCTGCTACGACTCCACCGTCGTCGTGCAGGACGCGCGGCGACTGGCGTTCTACTACCTCGAGCGCGGCTTCCGCGGCACGCGCGTGAAGCCTGAACTCGTCAAGCAGGACGCGAAGAGCGTCGAGGTGCGCTTCGACATCGAAGAGGGGCGTCCGCTCCTCATCGACAGCCTCTCGGTCAACGGGCTCGATGACATTCAGGTGCGCGAGCGCGTCCTGCGCGGCCTGCCGCTCAAGCTGGGCGATCGCATGGATCGTGCGCTGCTCGACGCGATGCGCGACTCGATCACGCGTCGACTGCGCAACACCGGCTATCCCACCGCCGAAGTGCTGCGGAACATCGATACCGACACCGCGGCCTTGCGCGCCAAGGTGTGGTTCGAGGCGGCGCCGGGCCCGCGGATGAAGATCGGCAGCATCACGATCAACGTCGAGAAGGCACGCGGCACGGGCGACGCCATTGGCGTGCACCCGTCCAGGGTGCGCGAGACCCTCGGCATCGACTCGGGGGCGGTGTTCAGCCAGCGCGACCTCGAGGGTGTGAAGCGCGGACTCTACCTCACCGAGGCCTTCCAGCACGTCGACGTGTCGGTGGACTCGGCGAGCCTTGTGGACGACGTCGACTCGCTCCTGACCCTCAACGTGAACCTGGTCGAGGGGGAGCTGCACGGCGCGCGCGCGGCGATTGGATGGGGCAACTACGACTGCCTGCGCATCCAGGGAAACATCGCGACGGTGAACTTCCTCGGTGGACTGCGCCGTGTGGACGTCACGGGACGCCTGTCGCGTATCGGCGCGGGGGATCCGTTCAAGTTCGTCGACGCCCTGTGTCCGGAGAGCGTGCGGGAGGACTTCTTCTCCGGGGGCACGAACTACTACGCCGGCGCGACGTACACGCAGCCACCACTCTTCGGCCGGCGTGCCTTTCCCTCGCTGACCCTCTACAGCGAGCGACGCTCCGAGTTCCGCACCTATCGGAAGAGCACGCCCTTCGGCGCGTTAGGCTCCCTGCAGCTGGGCGGACGCATCCCCGTCTCGCTGAGCTACCAGATGGAGTACGGCAAGACGGAGGCGCAGCCCGCGTACTTCTGTGGCGTCTTCAACGTGTGCGATCGCGAAACGATCGATATCCTCGGCAACACCAACCGGCGCACCGCGACGGTCGGGTGGTCGGCGGTGCGCTCGACGGCGAACGACATCGGGGACCCGTCGCGCGGGTCCGTGATGCGATTCGAGTTGCGGCATGCCTCGCCAACCGTCGGGTCCGACACCGTCGTCCAGTTCACCCGGGCGTCGATGGATGGGGCCTGGTATATCGGCCTGCCGTCCGACGCCCGTCTCGTCATCCGCTTCCGCGGCGGCACGGTGCTCTCCGACAACCGGCTGGCCGGCGTGCAGCGCTTCGTTCCCCCGCAAGAGCGGATGTACGCGGGCGGCCCGACCTCGGTGCGCGGGTTCGGGCCCAATGAGCTCGGTCCGCTCGTGTATCGCGTGGGGCCGGGTCGGTTCGCGACCCTGGATTCGGCCGGCAGTACCTACTACCGCACGAGCCCCGACTCGAGTCGCATCCGCCCTGACCAGCCCACCGGCGGCGACAACGTCGTGGTGCTCAATGCGGAGTTCCGCTTCCGGAGCCCCGTCTATCCCGAGTTGCTGCAACTCGCGGCCTTTGCGGATGCCGGCGAAGTCTGGAACCGCAACTCGCTGAGTTCGCGCTCGGCGTTCACGCAGCTCAAGGTCACGCCGGGGGTTGGCGTGCGCGTCTTCTCGCCCATCGGTCCCCTGCGCGTGGACATTGCGTACGGACCGCGAACGCTGCCGGGAGGACCCGTCTACTACATCGACCAGGGGGACCTCACGCGTCGCGGCGGGGAAGTGTTCTGCGTCAGTCCGGGGAACACGCTCGCGGTCACCGAGACCGCGGGAGACTTCACGCAGGCCGCGGGCAGCTGCCCGTCGACGTTCGAGCCTCGTTCGCAGCGCGGGTTCTTCCAGCGCCTGCGGTTCAACTTCTCCATCGGGCAGGCGTTCTAGATGTCGCGCCGTCGGGTGGTCGTGCTGGCAAGTGCCGCGACGATCTTCGCGATCTTCGGGCTCGTGGCCTTCGCGGTGGTGTTCACCACGCGCACGCAGTGGGGACGCGAACAGATCCGGAGTTACGTCGTCGACCAGCTCAACCGCAGTGCCCGGGGCGGCAAGTGGTACATCGGCACGATCCGTGGCTCGCTGTTCACCGACCTCACCGTGGACTCCTTCGCGATTCGGGAGCCGAACGACTCGCTGTTCATCTCGACGGGGCCCATCCGGCTGCGCTTCGACCCCCGCGACATCTGGGACCGCCGCATCCTGGTGCGGGAGCTGAGCATCGAACGCCCCGTCGTGAACATCCGGCAGGACTCGCTCGGCAAGTGGAACTACCGGAAGATCTTCCCGTCCGGTCCGCCCGGGCCGAAGAAGACGACCCGCGGCTTCGGTGACTACATTGTCGTGACAAATGCGGCGGTGCAGGGCCTCACCTTCGAGCTGACGCTGCCCTGGAAGCCCGCCGACTCCCTTTCGGGAGCCCGGCGGGACAGTGCGATTGCCCATGCCCTGGGGCGCACGGACAAGCAGATCCTGCGATCGGGCAGCCAGTTCGTCATCACGCGTCGCTGGACAAAGGGCGACGTGCAGCTGGGCTATGCCCGCGTGAACGATCCCGATTCCACCGGGCGCTTCTTCCAGGTGCAGCGGCTCGACGCGGTGGAATCCGACCCGCCGCTCAACATCTCGAACGCGCAGGGGACCATCCGGCTCCTTGGCGACTCGGTGTGGGCAGAGTTCCACCACTTCCAGCTGCCGGGGTCGCGCGGCCGGGCGCAGGGCAAGGTCTGGTGGGGCAACGACCTGCCGACGCGCTATGACGTGACCATCACGGGAGACTCCGTTTCCCTCTCGGACGTGGCGTGGGTGTATCCGACGCTGCCCACGACGGGGGGCGGCAAGATGGTCCTGCGCATCCGCAACCAACGCAACCTGCGTGTGCTGGACTACGAAATCTCCAGCATGGACGTGCAGACGGTCGGTTCTCGCCTGCGCGGCGCGATGACGTTCGGCGTTGGCGCCCCGGTGCTGATCGTGAAGGACGTCAACGTGCAGGCCACGCCGATCGACTGGGAACTGATCGAGGACTTCACCGGAGAGCCGCTCCCATTTCCATGGCGCGGCAAGATCACCGCCGACATCCGGGCGAGTGGTGGGCCGGTCAACACGTTCAAGATCGAGGCGGCCTCCTTCTCCTTCGTCGACGCGAACGTGCCCGGCGCGCGTGCCGCCGGGAGGGCGCGCGGCGAGATCAACATGCTCCTCCCGGCCTTCACGAAGTTCAAGTCGTTCGACGTGGACCTCGACCGCTTCGACCTCGCCACGCTCCAGTTCCTCAATCCGTCCTTCCCGCTTCTCGACGGATCGATCAGCGGACACGCGACGCTTGACTCCGTCTGGACCGACGTGCGCTTCCGGAACGCCGACATCACGCACCATTTCGACACGCTGCCCGCGAGCCGTTTCACGGGGTCGGGGCGCGTCACGATCGGCGACGTGTTCCTCACCTACGACATCGCGATGCAGGCGATGCCGATCGACCTGTCGACGATCGCGAAAGCGTGGCCCGAACTCGCGCTCGAACAACGCGGCTCCCTCACCGGACCGGTGCGGCTCCAGGGCACGGCCGAAGACCTCGACGTCTCTACCGAGCTCACCGGGATTCCCGGTACGTATGGCTTTGACGGACGCGTCGACATCGACTCGGTGGGCGGGTTCGGGTACAAGGGCACGCTGCGCTTCACCGACGCGAACCTCCGGGTGCTGTACGACACGTCGAGCATGCCGGCAACAGCGCTCACGGGAACCGCCGAGATCGACCTTCGCGGGGATTCGCTGGCGAACTACGTGGGCACCATCGGGCTCGACCTGATGCGTTCGCGCGTGGACAGCACGCGCCTGTACGAAGGGGCGCGAGCCCGCTTCGCCTTCCTCGATGGACGTCTCCGCGTGGATTCCCTCGGCGTGGAGTCGCCGATGGGCCGGCTGAGCGCGCGCGGGGGGATCGGCCTGCGCGCCGACCAGTCGGACTCGATGGTCGTGCGGCTCGAGGCCGATTCGTTAGGCGGGATCCGCCCCTACCTCGTCCGCACCGCGGAGGACAGCCTCGATCGGGCCAACATCGAGGCCGACTCGCTCACCGGCGAAGTGACCGCGGCGCTCACGCTCGCGGGCTCGATCGACACGCTGGCCGTCCGCGGCACGATCGACGGCCGGGCACTCGACGTCTTCAGCACCACGGCACGTCGCGCCCGCCTGCAGCTCGCGTTGAACCAGGTAGGTCTCGATGGGCTGAACGGCACGGCCTCGCTCACGGCCGATACCGTCAGCGTAGGCGGGATCGGGCTTCGCCACGCCGCGGCGGACATCACGATGCGTTCCGCCGACTCGGCGGAAGTGCGGGTGATGGCCGAGGAAACCAATGGCCCGACGATCGAGGCGACGGCCGGCGTCGGCATCCGCGGCGACACCACCAGAGTAGCGCTCTCCCAGGGGCGCGTGGGCTTCGGGGACCACGAATGGACGCTGGACCAACGTGGCGTCGTGCGCTGGTGGACCGACGCATTCACGGTCGAGAATTTTTCCCTCGCCGGCAATCGCGGTGGGCACATCACGCTGCAGGGGACCGCGCCCCGGACCGATCCGGTGGCGATGCATCTCGTCGTTGATTCGGTCGCCCTCGAAGACCTGGCCGCGCTCGGCCAGTCGCAGGTAAAGCTTGCCGGCGCGATGAGCCTCGACGTGAAGGCCACGGGAACGCGCGCCGCACCCGTCATCGACGTGACGGGCCGGCTCGTGGGCACAAAGGTCGGCCAGGTCAACCTGTCGGAGACCTCCCTCACGGGGCGTTACGGCGATCGCCGATTCACCGGCTCCCTCGGCGTGCTCCGTGGCGACACGGCCGTGCTGCGGGTCGATGGCAACGTCCCCATCGACCTGGCCTTCGAGTCGCGCAGCCGTCGGCTCCTCGACGATTCGATGCGCGTCTCGGTGGTGTCGCGCGACGTTGACCTCAAGCTCGTGGAGTCGTTCACGCCGGCCGTGAGCAACGCGTCGGGTCGCCTCAATGCCGACGTGTCGATCGCCGGGCGGCCGCGCGCGACCGCGCTCGAGGGCTACATCCGCGTCGACAGCGCCGGGGCGTTCGTGACCGACCTGGGCGTGGAGGTGCGCGACTTCTTTGCCGACCTGCGTGCGGCGCGGGACACGATCCGGATCGAGCGCTTTTCGATGGTGAGCGGCGAAACCTCGCGCAGCCGGTTGTCCCTCGACGGCTTCGTCGCCGTGGACAAGGCCGACGATCGCAGCTTCTCGCTCAACCTCAACGCGACCGACTTCCACGTCATCGACAAGCGTCGCATTGGCGACTTGACGATCAGTGCCGGCCTGCGCTTCCAGGGGCGTGAGTCCGCTTCGGTGCTTACCGGCTCGGTGACGGTGGACAATGGCTACATCGTCATTCCCGAACTCACCTCCAAGCAGATCGTCAACATCGACGACCCCGAGTTCGCGGCGATGGTGGACACCTCCCTCGCCGGGACGCGCGCCGTGCTGCCGGAGCTCCCGAAGCTGTTGCAGGGGCTCACCGCGCAGAACGTGCAACTCGTCATGGGCTCCGACGTGCGGCTTCAGTCGTCGGAAGCGAACATCAAGCTGGGCGGATCGGTGAACGTGATCCGCGCGAGCGGCTTGTCGGCGACCGGTGTGCCACAGCTCGCCGTTGAAGGCGCGCTGACCACGGAGCGCGGCACCTTCCTGATGCGCTTTGGTGACGTGCTGTACCGCCTCTTCTCGATCGAGGGGGGCGAAGTGCGCTTCTTCGGCGACGCGGACTTCAACCCGACGCTCAACATCCGCGCCCTGTATTCAGTGCGTCAGGCGAACCAGCTGTACAGCAACCGCAACATCCGCATCCGCGCGCGCCTGCTTGGTACGCTCGCCCAGCCGCGCCTGGCGCTGGAGAGTGCCGATTCGCTGTCGCTTTCGGAGTCCGACCTCTTCGCGTACCTCCTCACCGGTCGGCCGAGCGCGGACATCGGGGGCCTCAACACGTACTACGCCGACCTCCTGCTCTCGAACATCGGGTCGAGCCTGTCGCAACGGTTTTCCGGACGCTTCTTCGACTACATCCAGTTGCAATCGGTGTCGGGCGCGACGCGCGGACAGAGCCTTATCGCCGGTCTCGCGGGGACGCAGCTCGGCCTGGGCAAGCAGCTCAACGACCGCACGTTCGTGAGCCTGACGACAGGGTTCTGCCCGCTCCAGCAGTTCCTCGGCAGCGGCCAGGCACCCGTGAACAACATCCGTGCGAGCGAGATGATTGGTGGGTCCATCGAGTACACGATTCGATCCGGGCTCGGCGTGTCGGTCAGCCGCGAGCCGCCGATCGCGGCGATGTTGTGCAGCAACGAGGCGCTCGGGTTCGCCGCGTCGCGTGGATCGCAGTGGTCGCTCGATTTCTTCCGTACCTGGCGCTGGTGACCATTCGGCGCGCGTTGGTCATTGCCAATCCCGCCTCGCGTCGCGGGTCGCGCGCGCTCCCCCGGGCGCTGCGCACCTTCGCCGAGCACGACGTCACGGTGGATGCAGTACTCACCGAGCGCCCCGGGCACGCGTCCACCATCACAAGGGAACTTGCGCCGTTGTACGACGCGGTGTTCTCGCTTGGGGGTGATGGGACGGCGATGGAGGTGCTCGAGGCCGCGGGGCGGCATGGGCGTCCGGTCGGAATCCTGCCTGGCGGCACCGGAAACCTTGTCGCTCGAGCCCTTGGAACGCCGCTCCGCATCGAGCGCGCCGTTCATGCCCTGCTCCTGGGGCACGAACGTCGCATTGACCTGGGCGAGCTCGAGGACGGTCGCACCTTTGCCTTCGCTGCTGGCGTGGGCATCGACGCCACCATGCTCGAGCGGGCGTCGCCGCGGTTCAAGCGATACGCGGGGGTGCTCGCATATGTGATGGCCGCCACATATGCCACCGTGCAGCTGAAGCGATTCGAGCTGCGGGCCACGGTTGACGGCGTCGAGCATACATTTCACGCCGCCGAGGCGATGGTGCTGAACTTCGGGACGGTGCTGGGTGGAATGCTCGAACTCGCCCCGAAGGTCGACCCATCGGACGGCTGGCTGGACCTCTGTGTGTACGATCCGCGGACGCTGGGCGATGCACTGGGCATTGGCTGGCGCATCTGGCGGCATCGACTGACGGGGCATGCACACATGCATTTCCTGAGGGGAAAGATCATCCGGCTCGAGACCGTTCCCATCCGCGCGGCGCAGGCCGACGGCGAGTTGTTAGGCACCACGCCGATCACGTGCGTGGTGCGGCCCGGTGCCGCCCGCGTCCTGACTTCGGCCGCGGGGCTCGCGTGACGACCTCGCGCTCCCCCGTCGTGCGGCGCACGCCGCC
>JACMLI010000052.1 GCA_014379705.1 Gemmatimonadaceae bacterium | reverse complement strand
CGTGGCGGGCAAGGTCATGCGCACGCGCAAAGGCGAGCTGAGCGTACAGGCGCGCGAGCTCAACTTCCTCTCCAAGGCCCTGCTGCCTCCGCCGGAGAAATGGCACGGGTTGGCCGACGTCGAGGCGCGCTACCGCCAGCGCTACGTCGACCTCATGGCCAACCCCGAGGTGCGGCGGACGTTCGTGGCCCGCAGCGCGATGGTGGCGGAGATCCGCCGCTTCATGGACTCCCGCGGGTACGTCGAGGTGGAGACACCGATGATGCAGCCCATCGCCGGAGGAGCGGTGGCGCGGCCCTTCGTCACCCATCACAACGCGCTGGACATGCCGCTGTTCCTGCGCATCGCCGATGAGCTGTACCTCAAGCGGCTCGTCGTGGGGGGGCTGGACCGCGTGTACGAGATCGGGCACGACTTCCGGAACGAGGGCATCGACCGGACGCACAACCCCGAGTTCACGATGCTGGAGTTCTATGAGGCGTATGCCGACTACACGGTGATGATGGGTCGCGTCGAACAGCTGCTCGTGCGCGCGTCCGATGCCGTGCGTCGCGTCCTCGGCGCCGGTGCGGCGACACCAGAGGAGCGCCTGCTCCTGCCTGACGAGTCCGTCGTGGACGTGCCGTCCTTCCGGCCCCCCTTCCCGCGGATCGAGTGGGTGCCGTCGCTGAGCCAGGGGGCCGGCGTCGACGTCCAAACCCTTGATGACGCAGCGTTGCGCGCGCGTGCGGAGCGCATCGGCGTGCACAAGGTCGAAACGTTGAGCCGGCCGAAAGTGCTCGACGAGATGTTCCAGGCCCTCGTCGAGTCGAAGATCGACACGCCGACGTTCGTCGTGGACTATCCGGTGGAGCTGTCTCCGCTCGCCAAGCCCAAGCGGGGCAAGCCGGGACTGACCGAGCGCTTCGAACTCTTCGCCCGCGGCACGGAGATGGCCAATGCGTTCAGCGAGCTCAACGACCCGATCGACCAGCGCCAGCGCTTCGACGCGCAGGCCCGCTTGAAGGAAGCGGGGGACGAGGAGGCCACGGCCGTGGACGAGGACTACCTGCGCGCGATGGAGTACGGCATGCCGCCGATGGGCGGCGTGGGGATTGGCATGGATCGACTCTTCATGTACCTCTCTGGAGCGCAGAACATTCGCGACGTCATCCTCTTTCCGACCATGCGACCCGAATGAGTTCGCTCGAGCTGGGGATTGCCTGGCGATACCTGCGCAGTCGTCGCGGATCTCGCCTGCTGTCCTTCATCAGTCTCATTGCGATCGGTGGCGTGATCGTGGGAGTGAGCGCCCTCATCGTGGTGATGGGCGTGATGAACGGGCTCCAGCGCGACCTGCGCGAGAAGATCCTGATCGGGTCCCCCGACGTGCGCGTCGTGCCACTCGGGGCCGAGACCGGGATCGCCGACTGGCGTGGCGTGCTGCGCCGAGTGCGCACCGATCGAGGCGTCGTGGCCGCCGCGCCCTTCGTGCTGACGCAGGGCGTGGTGAGCGCGGGGCATGACTACCGCGAGGGTGCCTACATCGCCGGCATCGAGCCCGATGCGCCCGGCAAGGAAGGCGTGACGGCTATCCGGAAACACGCCACGCAGGGTGACTTCTCGTTCAAGGCGTCGGATGGCACGCTGCGCGGCGTCGTACTCGGTCGCCTGCTGGCACAGAAGCTCAACGCGTTCCCGGGTGACACCATCACCGTCCTCACCATGGGAGGCGCAAGCAAGGTCAATGCGGCGATCGGCAGCGTCGTCCCCGTGCAGTACGAGGTCTCCGGCGTGTTCGACACCGGCATGTACGAATACGACAATGCGTACGTCTACATGTCCCTTGCCGCGGCGCAGGAAGTGGCGGGGCTCGACAGCGCCGTGACCGGCGTCGAGGTGCGCACGACGGACCGCTGGTCGGCGGCCGAGGTGGCCGCGCGGATCACGCAGACCCTCGGGCCGGTATATCGCACCGTCGACTGGCAGCAACAGAACTCGTCGCTCTTCCAGGCGCTCAAGCTCGAAAAGCTCGGAATGAGCG
>JACMLI010000422.1 GCA_014379705.1 Gemmatimonadaceae bacterium | reverse complement strand
CGATGGCGCTCGCGTCGGCGAGCTGGGACGTGTCGACCGCCCCCGCCTCGATGGCCTGCACGAAGGCCTTGACGACGCGCGGATCGAACTGCGCCCCCGCGCAGCGTTGCAACTCGGCAATCGTCGCCGGGAGCGGCACGCCGGGACGGTAGGGACGCGCACTCGTCATCGCGTCGAACGTGTCGGCGACGGCGGCAATGCGCGCCTCGACCGGGATCGCCTCGCCGGCCAGCCCGTCGGGAATGCCACAGCCGTCCCAGCGCTCGTGGTGCGAGCGCACGATGTTGAGCGCGCATGGCGTCTCGCCCAGCAACGGCGAGAGAATGCGCCACCCCACCATCGGGTGCGTCATGATGTGCTCGTACTCCTCGTCCGTCAGCGGCCCGGGCTTGTTGAGCACGAGTTCCCGCACGCCGATCTTGCCGATGTCGTGCACGCGACCGCCCAGCTCGATCTGTCGCACCACCTCGCCGTCCATGTCGAGCGCGCGCGCAATGACCGCTGAGTAGCGCGACACGCGCACCGAGTGGCCATGGGTGTACGTGTCCTTCACTTCGAGCGCGTCGGCGAGGCTCTGGATGCTGGCGAGGAAGAGTTCCTCGAGCCGTCGCGCTTGCGTCGCCACGCGTTCCTCGAGGCGCTCCTGATAGCCGCGGTTCTCGAGGATCAGGCGTCGCTTGTCGAGTGCCTGCCGCACGCGCGCGCGCACTTCCTCGATATGGAAGGGCTTCGTGAGGTAGTCCATCGCGCCGGCGCTCAGGCAATTCACCGCCGTCCCGACATCCGCGACCGCCGTGATCATCATGACCGCGGTGTCCGGGTACTGCACCCGGACGGCCTTGAGGAGCCCGATGCCGTCGAGTTCCGGCATATGCAAGTCGGTGAGCACGAGCGTGGCGGGCTCGCGCCCGAGGGCGGCCAGCGCCTGCGTCCCAGACCCCGCTTCCTCGCACGTGAAGCCATCGCCCTGCATGACGCGCACGAGCACGCGGCGCAGGTGCGGTTCATCGTCCACGACGAGACAGCGGATCCCGTCCGCTGCGGCAGGCGACCGAATGCCACTCACGTTTGTCATCGCGCGACCCGGAACCCGGAGCCCAGCATCATCCCCTCCCCGGCGCGGGTTATCTTCTGTAGCACATCCCACCTATGGCGCATGTCGCGAATCTTCGACACCGATCTCCAATACGCTCTCGGAACGAGAGCCATTCATGCGGGACAGCGGCCCGACCCCACATCTGGTGCGATCATGGTACCGATCTACCAGACGTCAACATACGCGCAGGACGGACTCGGGCGAAACAAGGGATATGAGTATGCCCGGGGCAAAAACCCGACGCGTGAGGCGCTCGAGCGGAACCTGGCGGCCCTCGAAGGCGGTGTGCACGGCTTTGCCTTCGCCAGCGGCATGGGGTGCCTCGATGCGATCATGAAGCTGTTCAAGTCGGGTGATCGCATCGTGTGCGCCGACAACATGTATGGCGGAACGCCCCGGCTTTTCGACCGGATCCTGGTCAACTTCGGGCTCAAGTTCACCTACGTCGACACGCGCGACCCGCAGCAGCTCGAAGACGCCATGGGCCCCGACGTTCGCGGGGTGATCCTGGAAACGCCGACGAACCCGTTGATGCACCTGACCGACCTCGCCGCTGCCGCTGAGATCGCTCGGCGCCACGAGGCGATGCTCATCGTGGACAACACGTTTGCCACCCCTGTCTTCCAGCGCCCGCTCGAGACCGGTGCCGACATCGTCTACCACTCCACGACGAAGTACCTCAACGGGCACAGCGACATGATCGGGGGCGCCGCCATCGTACGCGACGACGACCTCGCGGCGCGCCTGCAGTTCGTGCTTAACGCGGCTGGCGCGGTTCCCGGACCGTTCGACGCCTGGCTCGTGCTCCGCGGGACCAAGACGCTGCACCTTCGCATGGCCGCGCACGATGCCAACGGCCGCCGCATCGCCCAATTCCTGGCCGAGAAGCTCGGAGAGGACAAGGTGTTCTATCCTGGCCTCACGTCACACCCGCAGCACGCCCTCGCCTGTCGCCAGATGTGCGGCTTTGGTGGCATGATCTCGTTTGAGGTCGGCTCGCGCGAAGCCGCGGAACGAGTGATGGGCGGCTTCCAGGTCTTCGCGATCGCGGAGTCGCTCGGCGGCGTGGAAAGCCTCGTGAACCACCCGGCGTCCATGACCCATGCGTCGGTGCCGGTTGAGCGACGCGCGAAACTTGGAATTACTGAGGGGCTGGTGCGGCTTTCGGTGGGGGTGGAGGATATTGGGGATCTACTTACGGACGTCGCGCAGGCGATTTCGTAGACTTTGCTGGGGCTGGTTGCTGGTTTCTGACGGGCTAGTGCTCGTTGCTGGTTGCCTCGCTGGGGCTGGGCGCTCGGTGCTGGAAAGCGCTGGGTCAAGCAGCCAGCGAGCACCAAGCAGCAGCAACCAGCTCTCAGCAGGCAACCAGCTCACCAGCACCAGCTTTTAGAAACCAGCAACCAGACCCAGCTCCAGCCTCGATCCCGTAACTCAAGTCCCCCTTCCTCCGTAGGGGCCCTATCCCTTCCCCGAGTGCCCATGGCCGACCGCGTCATTCTCACCGACATCTCCTCGACGGCCTGGGAGCACCCGGCTGATCGCGCTGCCCTCAACACGCTCCGGTCCATTCCGGGCTTCGATACGGTCGTGCGGAAGGTCGCCGGCTTCTTCGGGGAACGCGGGGTCCGGCAGATGTTCCTCGCCAACGCCGTCCGGGTGGGGCCGAACCAACGGCCCAAGCTCTGGAAGCAGTACCAGGAGGTCCTCGCCACCATGGACTGGCCGGAGGTCCCCGAGCTCTACGTCTCGCAGACCCCCCTCGTGAATGCGGCGGCGGTTGGCTTCGACAAGCCGTTCATCGTCCTGAACTCCGGGATGGTCAGCTTGCTCAACGAGGACGAGCGTCGCGACATCCTCGGGCACGAGCTCGGCCACATCATGAGTGGCCACACGACCTACACGACGATCGCGATCATCATCCTCACCGTCGGGATCCAGAACCTCCCCTTCCTGGCGGGCATGGCGCTCCTGCCCTTCCAGCTCGCGCTGATGGAGTGGTACCGGAAAGCCGAACTTTCCGCCGATCGCGCCGGCCTTCTCGTCACGCAGGACCCCAGGGTCTCGGCGTCGACGTTCCTCAAGATGGCGGGGGGTGGCGCTGGGGACGACGAGATCTCGGTCGACGCGTTCCTGGAGCAGGCGGCGGCGTACGAGACCGGGGGAGACTTTGCCGACAAGGTCTGGCAGGTCATCAACACCGCCTTCCGCACGCATCCCTTCGGTACGGTGCGCGCCGCGGAGTTGCAGCGGTGGGTCCAGTCCGGGGAGTACGACAAGATCATCGTCCAGGGCGAATATCGCCGGCGGTCGGATTCGTCGACGCCCCCGCTCACGGATGATTACGTTGATGCCGCGGGCTACTACGGCCAGCAGGCGCGCGATGCCATGGACTCGCTCAGCGATGTTTTCGATCGGGCGCGGGACGCCTTCAACAGCGCATTCAAGGGACCCTCTGGGACGTGAAAGTACTGATCCTTGGTGGCGGTGGACGCGAACACGCAGTGGCCTGGAAGCTCAAGATTGACAACCCCTCCATCCAACTGACCGCCGCCCCGGGAAATCCTGGAATCGAAGAACTCGGCCGTTGCATTCGGATCAATCCATCCGATGCAGCGGCCGTTGTCGCTCTCGCCCAGGACGTTGGCCCGGACCTCGTCTTCGTTGGCCCTGAGGCGCCTTTGGCTGCCGGTGTCGTGGACGCTCTTTCAGCATCCGGATTCGCGGCGTTCGGACCCACGCGGGCCGCCGCGCAGCTCGAGTCTTCCAAGCGGTACTCCAAGGAGTTGATGCTGGAGCACGGCATCCCCACAGCGGGAGCATCGTGGCACGTCGATGCCGCGGAAGCCAAGCTGGCAGTGCGACTTACAGGTGCTCCCGTCGTCATCAAGGCATCGGGATTGGCCGCAGGAAAGGGGGTTATCATCTGTCCGACGGTCGAGGACGCCGAGCGCGCGATTGACCAGATCATGCTGCAGGGCGTCTTTGGAGCAGCGGGGTCGGAGGTTCTCGTCGAGGATTACATGGACGGGGAGGAGATTTCCGTCTTCGCGGTGTGCGACGGCACCGAGTTCGTGCTCCTCCCCCCTGCACAAGATCACAAGCGACTCCTTGAGGGTGACCGCGGGCCAAACACCGGCGGCATGGGAGCATACGCTCCAGTTTCCATTGCGACGCAAGCTGTCTTGGAGGACGTGGCCGACCGCGTCATCGGCCCGACGCTCCAAGCCATGCGTCAACGCGGAGCACCTTTTCGTGGGCTGCTCTACTGCGGCATGATGCTCACGGCCGACGGGCCGAAGGTCGTTGAGTACAACTGCCGCTTTGGTGATCCCGAAACTCAGGTAGTGCTCCCCGTCCTGAGGGAGGAGTTGTTCGACCTCATGTTGCGGAGCGCAGCCTCTGGACTCGGAGCATCGAGAGACGCGAGTCAGGGCAACGGCGCGGCGGTCACCACCGTAGTCGCTGCTCCCGGCTACCCGGATACGCCGCGCACGGGCGGTGATATCGAGATTCCCGATGCTCCACCTGGGGTGGTCACCTTTCACGCCGGCACCGCTCGCGACAGTACTGGCCGATTGGTGTCGTCAGGCGGGCGTGTTCTCGCAGTCACCGGCGTCGCAGACGACTTCGCGGAGGCCGCGGCGTTGAGTCGGGAGCACGCCTCGCGGATCCGGTTGGCCGACTTGCACTTCCGGCGGGACATCGGTTGGCGAGAAATGGAGCGACGTGCCCGAACTGCCGGAAACTGAGACCATCGCCCGGGACCTCGCGGAACTGCTCACCGGCCGCGTCATCCAGGAAGTCAGCGTCCACCGCGAGGACGTGCTGCGGGGACCCCTCGCTAGCGGCTTCGGGGAGCGCCAGGCAGGCCTCGAGGTGCTGCGGGTGTGGCGCAGGGCCAAGACCGTCGTGATGAGCCTCTCCGGCGCCCACCATGTCCTCGTGACCCCTCGCTTCACGGGCTCCCTCCAGTACGAGACGACGCCCGATGCCTACGCCGTGATCACCTGGAGTTTCCACGATGGCTCCAGATTGGTGTATCGCGACGTCCGGCGCCTGGGCACGGTCACCCTCGTCGACGACCACGGCCTCGACGCCTTCGACCGGTCGCTCGGCATCGAACCCCTTTCCCCCGGCTTTACAGCGACGACATTGTCGGGAATTCTTCGGGGGTCGGGGGCCGCAGTGAAAAAGGTGCTGATGGAGCAACGTCGGATCGCCGGAGTCGGAAACATCTACGCCAACGAGGCGCTGCACCGCGCCGGGGTCGACCCGTCGCGCGCCGCCTCGACCCTCACGCTCGCCGACGCCGAGCGATTGAGCGCCGAGCTCAGGTCCGTCCTCACCGCCGGGATCGAGGCGCGCGGGACCACCTTTCGCGACTACCGCGACGCGCGCAACGAGCGCGGAGGCTTTGCGGCGAGCCTGCAGGCGTACGGTCGCGGCGGCGAGCCTTGCGTGCACTGTGGGACGCGGCTCACGGAGACGCACGCCATCGACGGTCGGTCCACGGTCTTCTGTCACCGATGCCAGCGTTGAAGGTCGATCCCGACGCCGCACGGCTCGCCGAGTTGCGGACGACCGTGCGCGCCGGCGCCGAGGATCGCCCGGGCGTGTACCGGATGATCACGGAGACCGGGGAAGTGGCGTACGTCGGGAAGAGCAAGCGGTTGCGCACTCGCCTGCTGTCCTACTTCAGGGGCGAGTACCCGAAGGACAAGTCGGCGCGGATCGTGCGAGAGGCGCACCAGATCGACTGGACCTATGTCCCGTCCGAGTTCGCGTCCCTCCTCGAGGAGTTGCGGCTGATCAAGTCGCTGCGGCCTCGGCTCAACGTGTCGCAGAAGCGCGACGACCGGAACTACGGCTTCGTGCGCATCACCGGCGGCCGCGCGCCCCGCCTGACCGTGGCGCGCGGGACAGGGTCGGGGGAGCGCGGGGGCGTCTACTACGGACCGTTTGTCGGCACGGCCAATCTTGCCGACGCGTTGCGGGAACTCTCCACGGCGCTGGGTCTCCGCGACTGCACGCTCGACGGCAAGATGCGTTTTGCCGACCAGATGGACCTGTTGCCCGTGCCGCCGCGCACCCCCGGGTGCCTGCGCTTCGAGATCGGCACGTGCCTCGGGCCCTGCGTGGGCGCGCCGACGGCGCGGGCGTATGGCGATCG
>JACMLI010000421.1 GCA_014379705.1 Gemmatimonadaceae bacterium | reverse complement strand
GATGGTCCGGGATGACGATTCTGTCACCCCGGTCCGGTGAGCGAAGCGAGCCGAGAACCGGGACCCAGAGTCGTTTCGCGATCCTGCGAGGGTGTTCAGTGCGTCGGGTAGAGCGGGAAGGACTTCGTGAGCTCGCCCACCGCTGCCTTCACGCGCGCATGCACCGCCGTGTCCTCGGGAGCGGCGAGCACCGTGTCGATCAGCTCGCCGATGCGTCGCATTTCCGGTTCCTTCATCCCGCGTGTGGTAACCGCCGGTGTCCCGATCCGCACGCCGCTGGTGACGAAGGGGGACTGCGTTTCCTTCGGCACCGTGTTCTTGTTGACGGTGATGCCGGCCTTGTCGAGCGACTGCTCGGCCACCTTGCCCGTGAGACCCTTGTTGCGCAGGTCGACGAGCATCAAGTGGTTGTCGGTTCCTCCCGAGACCAGCTGGTAGCCACGCTCGATGAGGGCCGCCGCGAGGGCCTTCGCGTTGGCGACCACCTGGCCGCAATAGGTCTTGAATGAGGGGTCGAGGGCTTCCTTGAACGCCACGGCCTTGGCGGCGATCACATGCTCGAGGGGTCCGCCCTGGAGTCCCGGGAAGACGGCCTTGTCGATCGCCTTCGCATGTTTGGCGGTGCAGAGGATGATGCCGCCGCGCGGGCCGCGCAGCGTCTTGTGCGTCGTCGTGGTGACGACGTCGGCGTGGGGGATGGGCGAGGGATGGTGGCCGGTGGCCACGAGACCCGCGATGTGGGCCATGTCGACCATGAAGATCGCGCCCACCTCGCGCGCGACCTCGGCGAACTTCGGGAAGTCGATCGTGCGCGCATACGCACTGGCGCCGGCGATGATCATCTTCGGCTTCTCGCGCAGGGCGACCTCGCGCACCATGTCATGGTCGATGTAGCCGCGATCATCGAGCCCGTAGTGCACGGCGCGGTACGTCAGCCCCGAGTAGTTCACCGGGGAGCCATGGGTCAGGTGCCCGCCCTGGGAGAGATCCTGCCCGAGGATCGTCTCACCGGGCTTGAGGAAGGCGAAGGCCACGGCCTGGTTCGCAGAGGCACCGGAGTGGGGCTGCACGTTGGCGTGTTCGGCGCCGAACAGGGCCTTGGCGCGCTCGATCGCGATGGTCTCCACCTTGTCGACGACTTCGCAGCCGCCGTAGTAGCGCTTTCCCGGGAGCCCTTCGGCGTACTTGTTCGTGAGGGGCGATCCCATCGCCTCCATCACGGCGGGGGAGACGAAGTTCTCGCTGGCGATCAGCTCGATGCCATGGGACTGGCGGGCCGTCTCCTCGCCGATGAGGGCCGCGATGTCGGGGTCGGCCGCCTGCAGCGCACGCCCGGGAGGACAGCGATCCCACTGGTGCCAATCCGTCATTCCGATCCCTCCTTGAGTTCGATCTTCTCGACGCGCGGCACGTGCCGCCCACCTTCGAATGGGGTGTTGAGCCAGGTATCCAGGATCTTTTCGGCGTCCGACTCGGAGAGGAATCGCGATGGCAGCACGAGCACGTTGGCATCGTTGTGCCGGCGTGACAGTTCGGCAATCTCCGGGGTCCAGACGACCGCGGCGCGCACATGGGCATGACGGTTGGCGGCGTACGACATCCCGAGCCCGGTGCCGCACAGCAGCACCCCGCGCTTCACCGCACCGGAGGAGACTTCCTCGGCGACAGGATGCGCGTAGTCGGCGTAGTCGGTCGAGGCCGGGGAGTTGGTGCCGTGATCCTCGACCTCGAAGCCTAACGACTGGAGGTGGGCGACGAGCCGTGCCTTCATCTCGTAGCCGGCATGGTCAGCCGCTATTGGAATCTTTTCAGCCATGCGATTCTTGTTCCGTGGGTCAAAGGCCAGGGCGAATTACGAGAAGCACGAGAGACACGAGAGTCACGGGAGTCACGGGAACGGCGCGTGCCGGGCCGATACAAGCATACCCTCGGGGGAACACGCTAGCGACCCGGGCCAGCGTCTCGTGCCTCACGTGCTACCCGTACTGCTCGTGATTCTCGTGATTCTGCAGTTCAGGAACGAAGAGCGGAGACGTCACGACTTCCTCGGCCACTGTGGCCACGTCCTGACCAATCCGCCGACCGCCTGCAGCCGTCGCTCAGCGAGTCGGTCCGCCGCCTCATACGTGGGAATCCCCTGCTCTCTCGCGATCTCGAAGACGCCGAGGGTGGTCTCGTAGATTTCGTCGGCCTTGCGGAGGGCGCGCTGCGAGGTCCAGCCGGCGAGTTCGCTGTATACATTGATCACGCCGCCCGCGTTCGCCACGAAATCCGGCGCGTAGAGGATGCCGCGCTTCTCGATGTCCACCCCGTGCCGCTCCTGCTTCAGGAGCTGGTTGTTGGCGGCGCCGGCCACGATCTCGGCCGTGAGCTGGGGGATCGTGTCGTCGTTGAGGATGCCACCTAACGCGCATGGCGCGAAGATGTCCGCCTTGACGCCATAGATCTGCTCGAGGTCCACCGCCCTGGCGCCGAACGTGTCGACGGCGTGCTTGATGCGGCTCGCGTCGATGTCGGTCACCACGAGCTTGGCGCCGTGCGCGTGCAGCTCAGCGCACAGGTAGGTCCCCACGTTGCCGAGGCCCTGCACGGCCACGGTGCGACCGGCGATGTCGTCCGAACCCCAACGATGGCAGGCGCTTGCCTGCAACGCCCGGAACACGCCGCGTGCCGTGACCGGCGACGGATCGCCGGAGCGCGTGGCCAGTCCCGCCACGTAGTCCGTTTCCATGTGCACGAAGTCCATGTCCGCGGTGCTGGTGCCCACGTCTTCGGCGGTCACGTACCGCCCCCCCAGGGACTCCACGAAACGGCCGTGCGCACGGAAGATCATCTCGCGGCGCACCATGCGGTTGTCGCCGATGATCACCGCCTTGCCGCCCCCGAGGTTGAGCCCGGCCACTGCGTTCTTGTAGGTCATGCCGCGCGCGAGGCGCAACGCGTCGACGATCGCTTCGTCGTCACTCTTGTATTGCCAGAAGCGCGTGCCGCCGAGCGCGGGCCCGAGGGTGGTGTCGTGGATGGCGATGATGCCGCGGTAGCCGCTGGCCTTGTCATGACAAAGCACGAGCTGCTCATGCCCCATCTCCGCGATCAGCTCAAAGGCTTTCACTGCTTTCCCTGATTGAAGGTGAGGTCTTCCAGAGGGCGGATGGCAGATCTGGAGAACTTCTGCGTTGGCCCAGGGCCACGACATCCGCCATCTGATATCTATCGGTTAGCTCTTCGCGTACAGCTCCCGGGCGATCACGATGCGCTGGATCTCGCTCGTGCCTTCGTAGATCTCCGTGACCTTGGCGTCCCGGAAGAGGCGCTCCACCGGGTAGTCCTTCACGTAGCCGTAGCCGCCGAAGACCTGGATCGCCTGCGTCGTCACCCACATGGCGGTCTCCGTGGCCATCAGCTTCGCCATCGACGCGAACTGCGTGACCGGTTGGCCGCGGTCCTTGGCGGCGGCGGCGGCATGGAGCAGCGCGCGCGACGCGGTCACCTTCGTGGCCATGTCGGCCAGCTTGAACTGGATGCCCTGGAACTCCTTGATCGCCTTGCCGAACTGCTTGCGCTCGGCGGCGTAGGCGACCGAGGCCTCCAGGGCCGCGCGGGCAATGCCGATGGACTGCGCGGCGATGCCGAGGCGGCCGCTCTCGAGCGATTGCATGGCGTACACAAAGCCCATGCCCTCCTCGCCCAGCAAGTTGGCGCTCGGCACCCGGAGGTCGTTCAGCGCGAGTTGCACGGTGGGATCGCCGCGCAGGCCCATCTTGTCTTCCTTCTTGCCCGTGGTGAGCCCCACCATGTCCGGGGTCAGGATGAACGTGCTGATGCCGCGCGCACCCTTTCGTTCTGCGGGCGTGTCCGTGCGCGCCATGCAGAGAATCACGTCGGCCATCGAGCCGTGCGAGACCCACGCCTTCACGCCGTTCAGCACGTAGTCGTCGCCATCCCGCACCGCCTGCGTCGTGAGCGATGCGGCGTCGGACCCGGCATCGGGCTCCGAGAGGGCAAACGCGCCCAGCCACTCGCCACGCGCCATCTTCGTGAGGAAGTGCGTCCGCTGTGCCTCGCTGCCGTAGCGCAGGATCATCTGCGTCGGCAACGAGTTGTGCACGCTCATGAGCACCGCCACCGACGCATCCACGGCGGCAATCTCCTCGAGGGCGACGAGGTACGTGCACGTATCGAGGCCGAGGCCGTCGTATTGCTCGGGGATCATCATCCCGAGAAACCCGAGGTCGGCCAGCTTCTTCACGACATCGCGATCGAAGCTCGCGTCGCGATCCCAGCGGGCACTGTGCGGCGCGAGCTCGGCATTCGCAAACTCGCGGGCCGTCTGTTGGATGGCTCTCTGTTCTTCAGTGAGAGGGATCAGCGCCCATGACATGTGTTTTTGAGAACTGGAGGTAGAGGCTCGTGCTCGCCGAGACGAATCACGTGAATCACGAGCAGTACGAGACGCACGGGAGGCACGAGTGAAAGCTCTCGCGGCCTCCTTCCCATGCTTCTCCTGCCTCGCGTGCTGCTCGTGATTCCCGTGATTCCACTATGGTCTTTCGTTAGTACGCGTAGAATCCGCGCCCAGACTTCCTGCCCAGCCACCCCGCCGCCACGTACTTCCTGAGCAACGGGCACGGCCGGTACTTCGGGTCTCCAAGCCCGCTGTGCAGCACCTCGAGGACGGACAGGCAGGTGTCGAGCCCGATGAGGTCGGCCAGCGCGAGCGGGCCCATGGGGTGGTTCATGCCGAGCTTCATCACCGTGTCGATCGCCTCGGCCGTTCCCACGCCTTCCATCAGGCAGAAGACCGCCTCGTTGATCATCGGCATCAGGATGCGATTGGCCACGAAGCCGGGGAAGTCATTCACCTCCACGGGGACCTTGCCTAACGCGCGGCTCAGCTCGATCACCCTGGCTGTCGTCGCGTCGCTCGTCGCCAGGCCGCGGATGATCTCGACGAGCTGCATCACCGGCACGGGGTTCATGAAGTGCATGCCGATCACCGACTCCGGCCGCCTGGTGCGGCCCGCGATGTCGGTGATCGAGATGGAGCTCGTGTTGGTCGCGAGGATCGCGCCCTCTCCCGCAACCCGATCAAGATCCGAGAAGATACGCCGCTTGAGGTCGATGTTCTCGGTGGCGGCTTCGATCACCAGGGTAGCCGTCCCCGCGGCCTCCACGTCGGTGGAATCGGCAATGCGGGCGAGGGACGCGTCCCGCGCCGCCGCATCGAGCGTTCCCTTCTTCACCTGCCGCTCCATGTTCTTCTCGATCGTCGAACGGCCGCGCGCGAGGGCGCTCGCCGAGACGTCGATCAGGGTGACGGGGAAACCGCCTTGCGCAAAGACGTGGGCGATGCCGTTGCCCATCTGTCCGGCGCCAATGACGGCAATGGTGTCGTTCATTGTTCCGCTCCGCGGCGTCGTCGCCGCAACATGATGTAAATGCCTGCCAGGAGGCCGACGCCCGTGAGAAGCCCGGCTTCCGGACCCCACGCCCCACCGGTGGCCCAGTCGGGCCCCGCGTCGACGGTACGATAGTTCGGTGCGCCCATCCCGATGCCGCTCACCGTGGAGTGCAGGACACCCGCCATCACGAAATTCCAGGCGACGTGAGCCGCCCATGCGGCGTACAAGCTCCCCGTCGCGACGAGGATGCTGCCAAGGAAGATACCGGCCAGCATCACCAGCGTGACGGACTGCCACGTTGCGCCGGCGTTCTCGATGTGCAGGAGGCCGAACACCACGCTCGTGACGACGATGGCGCGACGCGCGCCCACGGCGTCGCGCAGGATCGTGAAGAGGTAGCCGCGCGTGAGGAGTTCCTCCCAGAGGGCGGCAGGAATCAACACGGCCAGCGTGGCGAGCGCCGCGCGACCCCAGTCGCCGGGAGGCGACGGCTCGATCCGCAACCAGCCCGCGAGGAGCAGGACGACCGATGGCCCGCCCACGGCGACCGCGCCTAACACCGCCCCGGTGAGGATCGGGCGGGCCGCGAACTG